>CAYLUE010000118.1:0-2533 GCA_964386795.1 uncultured bacterium | reverse complement strand
GTTCGATGCACTTCTTTCAAATGTTCTTTATCAAGATGTGTATATATTTGAGTCGTAGAAATATCAGCATGGCCTAACATTTCTTGTACTGATCTTAAATCAGCACCACCTTCAAGTAGGTGTGTTGCAAATGAATGCCTTAAAGTATGAGGACTTATCTTTTTAGTTATTTCCGCAGTATTCGCCCATTTTTTTAATAATATCCAAATCATCATTCGGGTTAATTTTCTTCCATTTCGACTTAAAAAGAGTTCAGCAATATTAGGATTTTTTTGAGAAAGAGTAGGCCTCTCTTTATTGATATAATTTTTTAAATTTGTCCTTGCTATTGGACCAATTGGAACAAATCTTTGACGATCTCCTTTCCCGTCAATTCGAATCATTTCAGAATCCCACAGAATATTAGAAACCTTAAAGTTGCACAACTCAGTTACGCGAAGCCCGCAAGAGTACATCATTTCAAAAATAGCAAGATCTCTCATAGCCATAGGAGCTTTTTTAGGAATAAAATGTAAAATTTTATCAATTTCTTCCACAGTAAGAACACTAGGGAGCTTTCTAGCAACCCTCGGAGTATCAATTTGCAAAGCTGGATTATAATCCATTTTCCCTTCAGAAACTAAAAATTTATGATATGTTCTAATACATGAAAGCGCACGTTTAATAGAATTGGCAGATATATTCTCAGCATTTAAATAGCGCACATAAGCCCTTAGATTTCGCTGCGTTACTTTAGTAATATCATCCAATCTTTGTCTATTTTGAATAAATAAATGATACTTAACTAAATCTCTTTTATATGATAAGAGAGAATTAGCTGCTAATCCTTTTTCAACTTCTAAAACCCTAAGAAATGATTGTGTAAATTCACGCATAATTATTTTATAAAGCTTTCTTCTACAAATTCACACATTATATGCTCAACTAAAAGATGGCATTCCTGAATTCGCTGGGTATCATCAGAAGGAATCGAAATTAAAACATCTCCCATACCTTTCATTATTCCCTGCGATTTTCCTGTTAGAATAATGCATTGAATTTTTTTTGACTTAGCTGTTTTTATGGCTTTCAAAACATTGATTGAGTTTCCGCTTGTAGATATTGCTACTAAAATATCACCGGTACTACCAATTCCTTCGATTTGTCGAGAAAAAATTTCATCATAGCTAGAATCATTAGACCAAGCTGTGATAAAAGAAGAGTCGGTAGTAAGGGCTATAGATGGAATTGGTTTTCTATCTTGGCTTCTCAGTCCACCCATCAACTCGGCTGCCATATGTTGAGCATCTGCAGCTGAACCGCCATTACCACACCATAAAATTTTATTACCTTTTTTAATGGATTCTATCATCATTTGAGATGCTTTTTGAATATCACCTTCACACTTTTCAAGCATTAGAAGCTTAGTCTCAGCGCTATTTTGTATAATCTGACGAATATCAAGTGTCATTTAATAAACTCCTCATACTCATCACTTGACATTAAGTCGTCATATTGATTTGAATCGCTAACTTTTACTTTAATTATCCAACCTGCGCCATATGGATCGGAATTAATAAGGTCTGGACTATCTTCTAAAGATGAATTAAGCTCTATAATTAATCCTTTAACTGGAGCAAATAAATCAGCAACAGTCTTTACCGCTTCAATTACACCAAAAGTCTCATTCTGATTAATTTCGCTATTAACGTCCGGAAGTTCCACAAAAACTATATCCCCTAACTGACTTTGCGCATGATCTGTAATTCCAATTATAGCAACTTCATCATCAAGTGAAATCCATTCATGTTCTTTAGTATATTTAATCTCTTCTGGTATGCTCATAGCTATTATTCCCCTTATTAAATTTAAAACTCTTTAAAAAATTTGTATCAAAGTTACCCGATCTAAAATTTTCATCTTTCATAATCGCTTGATGAAATGGTATAGTGGTTTTTGGTCCCTCGATAATTGTTTCTTCCAATGCTCTTTCCATACGATTTATTGCCGATTTTCTATCCGGCGAGTGCACGATCAACTTCCCTAGTAAAGAATCATAATATGGGGGTATCTCATATCCAGCATATGCATGTGAATCAATACGAACACCCTTACCTCCAGGCATATGGAAGCTAGATATTGGCATAGCTGAAGGTCTAAAATTTTTGCTTGGGTCTTCAGCATTTATTCTGCACTCAATAGAGTGTCCTCTTAACTTCATATTGTATAAATAATCAGGGAATTTATCTCCAGAATGTGTTTTGATTTGCCATTTTATCAAATCGGCACCTGTTACCATTTCTGTAATAGGGTGCTCTACCTGGATTCTGGTATTCATTTCCATAAAATAGAAATCTTTATTTTTATCTAATAAAAACTCTACAGTGCCAACTCCAATGTAATTAACCGCTTTAGCTCCTGCGATTGCTGCATTGCCCATTTTTTTTCTTAAGACTTCATCTACAGCAGGAGATGGTGATTCTTCAATAAGCTTTTGGTATCTTCTTTGAATAGAACATTCACGCTCACCAAGACTAACAACATTCCCATACAT
>CAYLUE010000117.1:0-2540 GCA_964386795.1 uncultured bacterium | reverse complement strand
GACTTGACATCTATAATTTATCTAGACCTAAAAATTTCCGTCTGAAATGTGTCAAAATTTCTTCTGTATAACCGTTTGATTGATCCTTGCCCTCAAATACAAGAGCCAATGATGCCTGGTAAGCAAGGCTATCATAGTTTGGCGCAAGATTTATGTAGTTTGGATCATATTTGTTTTGTTCATCTACAACCGATGCCATATCCTGAAAAGCCTTGTGGACCTCTTCTGTTGAGCATATATTATGATGAAGCCAATTCGCCATGTGCTGAGATGAAATTCGTAGAGTTGCTCGATCTTCCATAAGTCCAATATGATTAATATCTTGAACTTTAGAACAACCAATACCCTGGTTGATCCATTTAACTACATAACCTAAAATACTCTGTGCATTATTATTAATTTCATTAACTATCTTTTCCTCAGATAATTGCTCTGGAGATTTTAGGAATGGAATCATTAAGAGTTGGTCTTGGTTTGTTTCTAGATTTTCTGAAAGCAGCTTTTTTTGTAGTTCAAAAACATCAAAACGATGGTAGTGCGTTGCATGTAATGTTGCTGCAGTAGGAGAAGGCACCCAGGAACAACTTGCTCCTGCCTCAAGATGAATCATCTTATTGTCAAGCATTTCACGCATTTGGTCAGGTTGTGCCCACATGCCTTTACCTATTTGGGCTTTATTGAAAAAACCGCATTCCAAACCAGTATTCACATTGTTAACTTCATAGGCAGAATACCAGTCTTCCTCTTTAATTAGGTTTTTACATCTCATTGCTCCAGCGAACATTGATGTGCGTATTTCATCACCCGTTCTGTCAAGAAATCCGGTATTTATAAAGATAATTCTGTTTTTAGCTTCTTTTATACAGGCTTTTAAATTAACGCTAGTTCGTCTCTCTTCATCCATTACACCTATTTTTAAAGAATTCTCATCCAAACTAAGCGCCTTTTCAACTAAAGAAAATAGTTTCACTGTAAATGCAACTTCTTCTGGACCATGAAGTTTAGGCTTAACAATATAAACACTACCCTTTTTTGAGTTTGATTTACTTTTTAAGTCATGAAGAGTAATTAATGAGGTAATCATTGCATCCAAAATACCTTCAGGAGTTTTAGAGCCATCTGAATTTTTCACGAGGTCCGTCATCATATGCAGACCAACATTACGAACTAAAGTCATACTTGTTCCAGGCAAGGTAAAGTTTTGTCCGTCAATATCAGTATATTGCTTATCTGCATTCAATGAACGAGTCATTATCTCTCCATCTTTAGTGAATGAGGCACTAAGCTCTCTCTTCATTAAACCTAGATAGTTTTTATAAGCATGAATCTTTTCAGAAAAAGTTACCGTTGAAGCAGAGTCCTCGAAGTCAACAATGGTGGTAACAGCTGACTCTAAAATGACGTCAAAAATACCACTTTTATGAAAACTTCTTTCTTGGTCTCCAATAATTTCAATATGGAGGTTATTATTTTTAAGTAGTACATTTCCTGCATCACCAAAACCTACAAATTGCTCAGGGTTGACCAAGGTAGCTACTTCACCATTATTTAAATTAAAAATTAACGCTCCTGTATACCTCACTCGAGAATTAATCTGTCTATAAGAAGCGCCTTTTAGAGGTGCAACCTCATCCAAGAAATCACAAGCCAATTCAGCTGTTCTATTAACGCGTTGAAGGTTGTGAGCAAAAGATTTTGTCATACTACCTCTATTAGGTATGACATTGGTGCCATATAAAGAGTCAAATAGACTGCCCCAGCGAGAGTTAACTGCATTGAGTACAAATCTTTCATTGGTTATTGGTACGACTAATTGAGGCCCAGCAATATTAGCAATCTCATTATCCACTTTATCAACATTAATAGAGAATTTGGAAGGTTGGGGCACAATATAACCAATATCTTTTAGGAAATTTTTATAAGTGACTGGGTCTATCTTGTTATTTTCTATATGCCATTTATCAATTTTATTTTGAAGAGAGTGGCGCTTTTTTAGGAGTTGGGTATTTTCATTCTGCAAATCATTCAAAATATCAGAAAGAGATTGAAAGAAACCTTTAGCAGAAATGTCTAAATCTTCACATACCTCATTTTCAATGAAATCAAATAGAACTTGTTCAACAATCAGATTACCAACTAAACACTCCGTTTTACTCATTAACTTGCCTTTTTTAGCCCACCAATAAAAATAATTAAAGTTTAACGATGTTTAGTTTCGCTACCGTAGTTTTTATATTTAGCCAAATGACGAACTGGTTTGCTCAATGCATCCTTTCTAAATGGATCACCGAGTTCACGAGTACACATGATTTCAATAATTGTTGTCTTTCTTTCATTCATTTGCATATCAATGGCTTTTTTCAATGCCGGACCTACATCTTCAAGTCTATCAACACGAATACCTTCAGCACCCATTGACTTTGCAATATCAACAAAGTTTTGATCCGTAAGTTCAGCAGCAACGAAGCGTCTGTCGTAGAAGTCAACTTGGTTCTTCTTTTCTGCACCCCAATGGCGGTTATGAAACACAACTGCTGTGA
>CAYLUE010000116.1:0-2580 GCA_964386795.1 uncultured bacterium | reverse complement strand
CTATACTTTATCGCTCAAACGCGCAGTCACGTGTTTTCGAAGAATCTCTCATTTACCGTAATATCGCTTATAGGATCTATGGTGGTTTACGCTTTTTTGAGCGCGCCGAAATCAAAGATGCGATGGGTTACGTTCGACTTATTGAAAATACATCAGACAACATAGCCTTCGAAAGAATTGTCAACTTCCCAACTCGTGGAATTGGACTATCGACTATTGAAAAAATTAGATCTCACGCAAGTGAAAACCATACCGATCTCTTTCAGTCATCTATTGCTATTATTGAAAGTCTTCCAGCAAGAGCTTCAAATGCTTTACAAGCCTTTATCAATTTAATTGAAGCTATTAGTGATAGTTCAAAAAATCTCACTCTTAGTGAGAAAGTTGACTCTATCCTTATGCAATCTGGATTGATGTCTCACTATGCTAATGACAAGACTGACAAGGCAGGTAGTAAGCGTGAAAACCTTGATGAACTTGTAACTGCAGCAACGCAGTATGTTCATGAAGAAGATAATGAAATGAATGAAACTCAAGGCTTTATAGCTCTCGCAACACTTGACTCTAGTGGGGATTCCAAACAAAGCAATCAAGACTGTGTCCAACTAATGACTGTGCATTCTGCCAAAGGGTTGGAGTTTCCTGTTGTCTTTTTGGTCGGTCTCGAAGAAGATTTGTTCCCCTCAAGACAAAGCAAAGAAGAACCACACTTATTGGACGAAGAAAGGCGTCTTTGCTATGTCGGCATGACTCGAGCTATGAATACACTCACACTCTCATATGCCAGCAAACGTTTTATTCATGGTCATTCGTTCTACTCAATGCCTTCACGATTTCTGGATGAAATACCAAGAAGTTTTTTGAATTATATTGAAAATCCAAATAACGAATCAAAAACAACAAGCTATAAAAATACTGACACCTTTTCTAAAAAAATGGTGTCTAGTAAAAACAGCTCTATTTATTCTATAGGTCAGGTCGTTAAACATGCTAAATTTGGCCCAGGTACAATTGTTAATCTCGAGGGCAGTGGAGATTCAATGCGACTGCAAATTAAATTCCAAAAGGTTGGCACGAAGTGGCTGATTAGCTCGTATGCTAATTTAGAATCATAATTATGCAAATCGATTCAACAAGCCTCTCACATAAAAGAGTTTTAGGCGTTGCTATTCCAATCGTATTAGCTAATGCCACGATTCCAATTTTAGGTGCAGTTGACACGGCTGTAGTAGGTCAGTTAGGTCAGGCCGCTCCTATCGGTGCAGTTGGAATTGGTGCAATAATAATTACCGCAATCTATTGGCTTTTTGGTTTCCTACGAATGGGCACAACCGGCCTCACTGCTCAGGCTATCGGTTCAGGTGACAAGTCTGAAACTTCTGCTCTATTAATCCGAGGTCTCATTATTGGCCTTGTGTCAGGCTTGATATTAATTGCGTCTCAGGTTCCTCTATTCTTTGGTGCACTTCAATTGTCACCAGCATCAATGGAAGTCGAAGGAATGGCGCAACAATATTTACAGATTAGAGTCTATAGTGCACCAGCTGCCATCGCTATTTTTGGAATTACTGGCTGGCTTATTGCTAAAGAAAAAACTCGATCAATTTTGTTGCTTCAGCTTGTGCTGAACGGTGTCAATATAATTTTAGATTTATTATTTGTTTTGCAGCTTGGTTGGGGCGTTGAAGGAGTTGCTATTGCAACACTTATTGCTGAATGGTCAGGCCTTATATTTGGACTTTGGTTGGCACGAGAAGGATTTAATAATGGCTACTGGAAAAATTGGATTCAGATATTTGATAAAACTCGACTATTACAAATGGCCAAAGTTAATAGTGACATTATGATTCGATCAATCTTATTAGAGATCGGCTTTGTCAGCTTTTTATTTCTAGGTGCAAGTTTTGATGATGCCACTTTAGCGGCAAACCAAGTCTTGATACAATTTTTAAATATAACCGCTTACGCTCTAGATGGCTTTGCATTTGCAGCTGAAGCTCTAGTTGGGCAGGCACTTGGGGCAAAGAATAGACCTCTTTTTAGGAGATCAGTAATCATAACAAGTCAATGGGGTGGTGGTTCAGTTATTCTTATGGCGCTCGCTTTTTTTGTGTTTGGTGATAGCATTATTAATGTTATGACAACTGCAGAAGATGTTCGAACTGTTAGTCATGAATATTTGCCGTGGATGATACTTGCCCCTCTAGTTGGTGTTGCTGCGTGGATGCTTGATGGTATTTTTATTGGAGCAACTCGAACGGCTGATATGCGTAATATGATGTTTATTTCTTTTTGTATATACTTAATTGCCTTGTCATTTCTTTTACCTCGTTTTGGTAATCATGGGCTTTGGGCTTCTTTGATTATATTTTCAATAGCCCGAGGAGCTACCTTGGGGTATAAATATCCAAATTTAGAAGCATCTGTAGATGTAAAGTAATTTTTATAGCTTGTTTAGCTTTGTGACCATGGCATACCGTCATGTCGCCAGCCATTTAAGTTACCACGATGATCATTTTCATCTAAATCCCCTTCAAAACCGCTAGCAACGTGTGAAACTTGAGTGAAACCTTTATTTTC
>CAYLUE010000115.1:0-2608 GCA_964386795.1 uncultured bacterium | reverse complement strand
TTAGTTCATGATCCTGAAATATTGATTTTAGATGATCCTACCGCTTTTATGGATGCGGAATCGTATAGGCATACTTGGGATTTGCTTTTAAGACTGAAAGGAGAAAAAACTGTAGTCTATGTTAGTCAATCATTGCAAGAAGTTGAGAGTGCTCACGATAGAATTTTAGTATTAGAAAATGGAAGAATAGCATTAGATGGCAGTTTAGACCGTTTGCTTGGAAGTACTTTTGAATTTCATCAATTTCAAATAGAATTTGACTCACTTACTGATGAGCTTTTTGAAAAATTATCTAAAATACCACATGTGAAGAACCCATCCCGCGTAGGCCAAAGCATACATTTTTATGGAAGAGAAAGACGCGTTTTTTTTGAAGTATTAAATGTTGCTGCGTCATCGGTTATGAAGGATATCAGGATAAAGAAATTAGGCTTGCAAGATTTAATGGATGCAAAATATGCAAAGGATGGAATTCATTGATTAAGGCACTAATATTAAGACGATTATGGCTATTAAGGCATCGCTTAGCAATTACCGCACCGTTTGTTGTTATTATTCCTATCTGCCTCCACTTATTTTTAAGTGCCGTAATCGAGCAAATTTATACTTACTCACCCAATGGAATTCCAATGGAATCATGGCTTTTCCCAGGGATAGTATTCAGCTTTGCATCGCTTTCAATGCTGACGATTATTTATAGGGATTTGTTTAGTCATCAAATTAATTCACAGTTTATTAAGTTATTGGCAATGTCACCAAATAGTAAGTTCATGATTATCTTGAGCATCTTACTAAGCTCATTAATTGAATGTCTTATTTATAGTATTGCAGCAATGATAGTTCTTATATTTTTCTTACCAGAGCCATTATCATTAGGAAATTATTTTATTATCTTATCTTATTTGATTCTATACCTAAGCCTAATTGGTAGTATGATAATTTCATTATCTCTGATTATTCAAAGAGTATCTATATTTCTTTTTTCTTCTATTATCGTTTTACAGCTTCTTTTTGTTGGTTCAAATCTTTTATTTGAGAATCAAATCTATTCTGAAATATTGAATATGATTTTTTTTAATAATCTATTTAGCATGTTATTGTCTGATTTAAGGAGCCTTATATTTTTTGATGAATTCAATTACATTTGGATTGCTATTTCTTTAGTGGTTGCAATTTGCTGGTTAAGTTTTAATGCCTTTCTATTAAAAAGAAAACTAAAACAATGATCGCCTACTTGTCTGGAGCTATGGAATTTGCAAGCGACGAAGGTGCAGCTTGGAGAAATAGTATCTCTTTTTGGCTTAATAATGAATTAGGGCATAAAACAATCGACCCTGTAGAGGAATCAGCAAAGATTATAGAGAAAAATAATGCTGCAGACTACAGGGAATGGAAGAGCTTAGACCCTGAGCGATATGCTAACTTCATTAAGCTATGTGTTAAAAATGACATTAATATTGTACGTAATAAAGCAGATTATATTATTTGTTTATGGGATGCAAATGTAATTAAAGGGGCGGGGACGCATGCTGAAGTAACACTGGCTTTTGAATTAAATAAGCCTGTTTATTTAATCAATAGACTCCCTTTAATGGATTTGAGCGGATGGATTATGGCATGTTCAACAGAAATTTTTGATGATTTTAATCAATTAAAAGAATTTTTAATTAAACATTATAGCTAATATGCTAGGACCGAAAGTTGTTATCCATATTGATCGACTTTTAGCTAATTACGATCTTATTAAAAACCAATTAAATCAAAACCGCTTAATGGTTGTTGTTAAAGCAAACGCATATGGTCATGGTAGCGTAGAATGCGCAAGGGCGCTTGAAAAACATGGCTGTGACTCCTTTGCGGTATTTTCAGTTCTTGAAGGCATCGAACTAAGAAAAAATGGTATTGATTCTGATATTTTGGTTTTTAGTAAAATTAATGATTCGTATTTAAATCAAGCTAACAAATATAGATTAACACTCAACGCTTCCAATCTTTTAGATATTAATCTCCTTGAATCATTCAGAATAAAAAATGGAAAATCCCCACAATTTCATCTAAAGTTTGACACTGGCATGACGCGCTTGGGAATAAATCCAAGTGAGGCGAAAAAAGCATTTGAATCAATCTCCAAAGAACTACAAAGATATTGTATAGGTATATACTCACATTTTGCCACAGCTGATGAAGGGGATTTAACCTATGCGCATGAACAGCTATCAAAGTTTAATAAAATCCTAAGTATAGCAAAATCTACAGGTATACATTTTGAAACTATACATTTTTCAAATAGCGGAGCGGCCCTTAATATAGATCAGGATGAATTTGACCAAGTACGTGTTGGAATGTTAATCTATGGGGCTTTTCCATCCAATGAAGTCCCGATGGATATTCCTATTTTACCAGTTATGGAATTCAGGGCGCCTATTATTGAAGTAAGAAACGTAGATAAAGATACCCAAATCAGCTATGGAGGCGTTTATAAGACTGTAGCAAAATCCAATATAGGTGTAATTCAATGCGGTTTTGCTGATGGCATTCCCAGGCTATGGCATCAAAAAGGCTATGTAAGTTATAATGGAAAACAATATAAAATTGCTGGTAGAATCTG
>CAYLUE010000114.1:0-2650 GCA_964386795.1 uncultured bacterium | reverse complement strand
CTCGAAGAAAGTTCATCAGATTGGAATTTTGAAAAGGCAGCGCACCTTTTAAGAAGAACGACTATTGGCCCCACCTATGATGAGATTAAAGAATCTGTTGAAGATGGATTAGATCAAACATTAAGTAAGCTTCTTGATGATACCCCAAAATCTTTTGATCCTCCTTTAAATTTTTTAAATGAAGAAGATCCCGAAGTTCCTCTTGGTGAGACATGGGTCCATGCTGAAAGGAAAAGAGGTGACAATACTAGAAAAAATTCTTACGCCGCATGGAGAGTATCCTTAATTCTTGACAAAAAAAATCCTATCTCTATAAGAGAGAATATGGTTTTATTTTGGCAAAACCATTTTGCTAGTGAGGCAGCGGTTGTTAGTGATACAAGATATGTCTATTGGATGCATGACCGGTTTAGAAACAATTTTTTAGGGAACTTTAAGTCTCTTGTTAAGCAGGTAAATGTTGATGCCATGATGTTAGTATATTTAAGTGGTATCTATAATGTCAAGGAGGCTCCAAATGAAAATTATGCTAGAGAACTTTTTGAGCTATTTACTATTGGTAAGGGTCCAATAGATGGAGAGGACAGCTATACTTACTATACTGAAACTGATTTAATTGAAGCATCTAAAATTTTAACAGGGTGGCGGGTTAAGCAAAACTTTTCAGGAAGTGAAAGACAATACTTTACCGAAGAAAGGCATGACACTTCAACTAAGACATTCTCATCAAAATTTTCAAATAAATCTATCCCCAATAACGGAGACAAAGAACATGAAGACCTTATAGATCTAATATTTGAAAGTGATAGGGTGTCAGAATATATATGTGAAAAAATTTACAGATGGTTTGTTTATTATGCTATTGACGATGAGGTAAGAAATAAAATAATTTTACCATTAGCTAAAATATTTAGAGATAACAACTATGAAATAAAACCCGTCCTGGAAACATTATTAAAAAGCTCTCATTTTTATGAGATACATACATTAGGAGCTCGAATAAAAGGTCCTATTGATTTTAGTCTAGGTGTTATTAGGCAATTACCTTTCACTGAATATGAAGACTTTAACTATATAAATAAATACTTATTCTGGAGGGGAAAACATAGTAATGTGAGTGATCAGGGGCAAAGTATAACTGATAGCCCAAATGTTGCAGGATGGCCCGCTTTCTATCAGGGACCTCTCTATCACGAATACTGGATATCTTCAGTAACCCTTCCCTTAAGGACAAATCAAATAAAAAGCTTCCTCTCTAATAATGGAATTAGAGGTTTTGGAGATGGCTTAAAGACGGTCTTTCAACCCTTTGATTTTATAATGAGCTTAGAAAACCATAATGATATAAACGTTGTAGTCGAAACTTTATGCAAATGGTTATTTCCAGTTATCTCTGAAATTTCAGAAAACACAAAATCTGAACTAATTGAAATAGTAGTGGGAGGTAATCCCAATATCTGGGAAGATGAACTTAATGAATATTTGAATGATCCTTCAGAAGATAAAAAAGAAGACATCAACAAAAAATTAAGACTGTTAATAAAAGAAATGTGTTTAATGCCTGAATATTATTTAAGTTAAATGAAAAGAAGAGACTTCATAAAAAGATCAATACCCATTGGAGCTGTCCCGCTTTACTTATCTGGTATGCCAGTAAGTGTGATGGCAGAGTCTTCAAGTCTCTCAGCCTTAACAAATTCGGGATCAACATCTGATAGGTCTCTAGTTCTTATTTTTTTAGATGGGGGTAACGATGGAATTAACACTTTAATTCCAATAGATCAATATGACATCTTGATGAGAGATGGTTCTGGAGGAGATTCTAAGCCACTGAGAAGACCAGATTTAATGATACCAGAAAATAATATATTAAAGATTGACGGAATGTCTGACACTGGCTTACACTCAAAAATGGAGAAATTTCAGACTTTATTTAATGAAGAAAAACTAGGGCATGTTAGAAATGTGGGTTACCCTAATCCAAACAAATCTCATTTCCGTTCTACAGATATTTGGAATTCTGCTTCATCATCAGAAGAATTTATTTTCAGCGGATGGTTTGGAAGGTACTTAAGTAACGATCATGCATCCTATCCAGAAGGATACCCAAATAATGAATTCACTGATCCATTAGCACTTACAATAGGTAGAACTGCATCTAATACCTGTCAAGGACCGATTGTAAATATGGGAATGGCCATCAAAAACCTTAATTCATTTGTAGATATAAAAGAAGGAGAAGGAGAGGTCCCCGAAACACCTTACGGTCACGAACTACAGTATATTAGAACAGCATCCAAATTAACTAATGATTATTTTGACAGATTAGAGCAAGCAGCACAGTACGGAGGAGACCCTAAAAATGAATACCCTGAATTGGGATTAGCACAACAACTTAAAATAGTATCTCAACTTATTGCTGGGGGTCTAAAGTCAAAAATTTTTGTGGTTAGGATTGGAGGTTTTGACACTCATGATAACCAAGTTGACCCCGGAAATACCGAGACGGGAAGACACGCTGGACTAATGGAAGAATTATCAGAGTCTGTTTTTGCGTTTCAACAAGACATTATTGAGCGAGGGCTTGAAGAAAGGGTTTTAACCATGACCTACTCTGAATTTGGTAGGAGGGTTTTTCAAAATAAGTCTT
>CAYLUE010000113.1:0-2653 GCA_964386795.1 uncultured bacterium | reverse complement strand
AAAAAATCACTTACATTAATTAAAACTTACGGTAAGCGTTATTTAAATCAACCATTGGATGGTTTTCAGACATTTGGAACTTGATCAAAAGTTCTCGTGCAATCATGTCACGCTCTTGTTGATTGTCCGGAAGTTTTATATTATCTGGAATCGTCACCCAGCCATTAATATTTCTATCAAAAACAGCTGCCTGATCGCCCTCATAACCCATATGAATATCTTCTAGCCAGTTAAGGTCTTTCCAGCCCATTTTGTCAATATATTTCTGCAAAAATGGCGTGATAAACTTAAGATCAGGAACTAGGTTTACATCATATCTATATCCGATATGTTGTCCAATCATTTGTTCGCGATCTGTATCTAGACCATCAGCTCCAACTACAAATTCTTCTTCATTAGTACTCATAATTACTCCTATTCTTAAAAGCGTGTCATATCAGGACGACCAACCGTATGCTGAGAACCTGCAATAGGAACCTGAGCACAAGCTGAAGCCTCCATAGTCAAAGCAGCCAAATCTTCTGGCTCTAGTGAGTGGACGTTTGTTTTACCACAAGCACGTGCCATCATTTGACACTCAATTGCCAATGTGTGTAGGAAGTTATATACACGCTCCGAAGCTGCATCAGGATCAAGACGCTTTCTAAGTATTGGATCCTGTGTCGCAACACCCACTGGACAACGACCAGTGTGACAGTGGTAACATTCACCTGCATTTACACCCATTTCAGCTGGATAATCAGCTTCTGGGATGTCTCTATTACAGTTAAGTGCCATAAGGGCAGCATGTCCAATCGCAACTGCATCTGCACCTAGCGCTACTGCCTTAGCAACGTCACCACCATTACGGATACCGCCAGCATAAACCAAAGAAATTTTACCTGTCATACCAACATCATCAATCGCTCTTCGAGCTTGACGAATTGCAGCAATTCCTGGGACACCCGTTTCTTCTGTGGCAATGTGAGGTCCAGCAGCAGTTCCACCTTCCATTCCATCAATATAGATACTATCGCAACCAGTTTTTGCTGCCATACGAACGTCATCGTATACACGAGCAGCACCTAGTTTTAATTGAATAGGAATTTGACCATCTGTTGCTTCACGGATTTCATTAATTTTAAGGGCCAAATCATCTGGACCTAGCCAGTCTGGGTGTCTCGCTGGAGATCGCTGATCGATACCTGCCGGTAATGAACGCATTTCAGCAACTTGGTCGGTTACTTTCTGACCCATTAAGTGACCACCTAAGCCAACCTTACAGCCTTGTCCAATAAAGAATTCGACACTATCAGCCAAACGCAAATGCTGTGGATTAAAACCATAACGTGACTGAATACACTGATAAAACCACTTGCTTGAATAGCGTCTTTCATCTGGGATCATTCCGCCTTCACCTGAGCAAGTCGCTGTTCCAGCCATTGTAGCACCTCGAGCTAGAGCCGTTTTCGCTTCATAGCTCAAAGCTCCAAAGCTCATACCTGTAATATAAATTGGAATATCTAGTTCTAATGGTCTTGGAGCTTCTGGACCAATAATAGTCTTAGTTAAACATTTCTCTCTGTAGCCCTCAATAACAAAACGAGTTAGTGTTCCTGGCATAAAAGTCAAATCATCCCAAGTTGGAATCTTTTTGAATAGAGAGAAACCTCTCATTCTGTAACGTCCCAAATCAGATTTGATGTGAATATCATCCATCACACCTTTAGGAAAGATAAAACTTTTACCTAGTACGTTTTTTTCGTCTATATCACTCATAATATTTCCTTTAGTTTAATTTGTTAAAAGTACGATTAAAGAATTAGTTTTTTCTCTGCAGGTTCTAAATTATCGTAGTTCCATAAAGTTTTGCCTGAAACATGCTTTTGCATTTTTTCAACACCATTTGGTGACTTCATACCATAAAGAGCTAATTTCTCTGTTAAGTAACGAACATCAAGCTCTGTCATATCAGCTTGCACACAGTCAACGCCTAATTCTTCAACCTCACCACCAACATAAATAGTGCCGTCATACATTGAATCACCTAAGTTCATTCCGGCATCCCCGCATATAATCATGCGACCACGCTGCATCATGAAACCTGAAAATGCGCCTGTTTTTCCGCCTACAAGAATTGTACCGCCCTTCTGGTCAATTCCAGTACGAGCACCAACACTGCCTTTACAAACAAGATCACCGCCACGAATAGCAGCGCCAAAAGTAGAGCCAGCATTTTTATCAATTACGACAGTACCAGCCATCATATTTTCAGCACAAGACCAGCCTACACGACCTTTAATATGAACATTAGGACCGTCAATTAAACCGCAACCAAAGTAACCCAAACTATCTGAGAAAGTTAAGTTAAGTCTGTTTAAGATACCAACACCAACACCATGCCTAGACATAGGGTTGTCAACGGTAATATCTCCAATACCTTTTTCCATTAACTCTCTGATTTCACGATTAATCTCTCTTGGTGTCATGTCAAGTGCATCAATCGTTGCACTCTTACTAGTGTCCACATCAAATGAGTGGAAATACGTTAAATTTTCACTTTCATCAATTGAGAAGAATTTTTTCTGAGTTCTTCCTTTTAACTGCTCTTCATGAAGTCCCATTTCATGAGACTTGTCTTCTTTTAATGTTGCCATACTCTTACCTCTCCGTG
>CAYLUE010000112.1:0-2790 GCA_964386795.1 uncultured bacterium | reverse complement strand
CCAATGGTAAGACCAGGAAATTATAGAGTGGATTTTAAGATTGATGAAGTTTCTTACTCACAAGAATTTAAAGTTTTACCTGATCCAAGACTAAAAGATCTTTCAAAAGATAATTATAAAGAACAGGAAAAACTTCTTTTGGAGATCAGGGATTTTATGAGTGAAGTAAGATTATTTGAGAGTGAGGTAGAATCTAAACTTGAGAAAAGAAAAAATAATAAAAATCTTAATTTGGTCTCAAAAGAGCTAAATACGCAGGAGGGTACTTATATGAGGCCAATGCTGATAGATCAGATAAGATATTTACAGTCAATGCTGAGTAGGGCAGATCAGAAACCCGGAAAGGATGCTTATATGAGATTAGATGAGTTGAAAACTCAATTTAAACTTTTGAAAGAAAAGTTAGGTTGATAAGTCAATTCCTAATTGAGATTTAAATTTTCTTTTTTCAAAATTTATTAGAGATTCTGATTCTTCTAATGTTATAAACTTGAATTTTAATTTACTTTCTGGTTTTATCTGTGAAACTTTTGAAATATCAACTCTTGAGATATTGCCTATAATAGGGTACCCACCTGTTGACTGAGAGTCGCTCATAAGAATTATTGGATCTCCAGCAGGAGGCAATTGTACTGTTCCCTTAGAAACCACAGTACTTTCTATAGATTTTTTATCTGATACTTTTAATTTATTTCCATTTAAACGGATGCCCATTCTATCACTTTCTGAACTTACATTGAACTCATTACCTAACTTTTTTAAAGAATTTTTACTTATCATATTATAGTTGACTCCTTTAATAACTCTGATGTTAGAAATTTCTTGATATTTTCTTTGAAATGATTCAGGGATTTTTTTTTCAATACTTTCCTCTGATTTATTAAAATTAATAGTATCATTTTTTGATATTTTTTTACCATTTATACCTCCTATATTAATCTTTTCATATGTCGAATAACTATTGAATGATTTTTTAAGTTTCATCTTAGCTGAAAATGATAAATAGAGCCTGCCTCCGTTTAGACATACACCTATATCTAAAATATCTCCAGCTTTAACTTTAATTGATCTATTTATTTCAATTCTTTTGTCATTTATTTTGGCATCAAAATTAGCTCCACATATACCTATAGTTGTATTAAAATTAAATTTAATTCTAGGTCCAAAATAATTGATTTCAAGTGTTTCTGAGGAATAGTTATTGTCTACAAGCCAGTTTGCTAAAATATGTGAGTATTCATCCATAGGGCCACTATTTGGGATTCCATATTTCTTATATCCAATTCTTTTCATGTCTTGAATGGATGTGTAAAGACCTGGTCTTAAAAATTTAATTCTATTCATAAATTAGAAATTCTATTAAACTCATTAATATCTATCTCATAAAAATTAATAGTATCACCTTGTTGAATTTTAATTGGAGGGTCAGAGTTTTTATCAAAAAGTTCGTAAGGAGTCCTTCCAATTATATTCCATCCTCCAGGACTCTCGATATTATATATTCCTGTTTGATTGTTTGCAATTCCAATGGAACCTTTTGGTATTACCTTTCTTGGAATTTTTCTTCTTGGTAGACTTATCAAATTATTTAGGCCACCCAGATAGATAAAACCTGGCAAAAAACCGATCATATCTACCATATAGCTAGATTTATTATGAATTCTAATAAATTCCTTTATGTCCATATTAAGTTTCTTAGACACGTTGTTAATGTCATTGGCCAAGTCAGTATGGTAACAAATGGGAATTTCCCATGTTCTATTTTTCTTACTACTTATTCTTTTAGAATTTCTAGCTATTGAAGAGATAATTTTAGATTTACACTCATTATAGGAAGTAATGTATGGATTGTAAATTAAACCTATATGATCCTTTAATATTATAATATCTTCTACCTCTTGTATGTTGCTAGATTTGATTTTATCAGCTATTGAACTTAGATCCTCCAGTGTTATTGGATTAGTACTATTGATTATAATTATTGAGTCTCCGGATGGGGTGATATTTAATGAGTCTATCATATTAATCCCCTAGAATTTAAGCTTTTGTGAAGAGTTTTTGCAAATAATAATGCATTTGGTTGGTCTCCGTGAATACAAATAGTATCTAATTCAATATTTTCTAATTTACCAGTAATAGTCTTAACTTTTCCTTTCTCAATCATGTTATTTATATGTTCTAAGGAAAGTTCTGGTTCTGTGATCATAGCATCACCTAGTTTTCTGTCTACTAGAGATAAGTCATCATTATAATTTCTGTCAGAGAAGACTTCAGAGAGATATTTTATGCCATGATTTTCTGATAATTCCTTCCATTTGTTCATAGATGGACCATATAAAATTAAATTAGAATCTACTTTTTTAATTGATTTAACAATTGTTTCAGCGATACTTAAATCTTTACTGGCCATATTATAAAGTGCTCCATGTGGTTTCACATGATTTAATTTAGCTCCAAATGACTCTGCCATACCTTTTAATGCAGAAATTTGATACAATAGAATTGATTCTAACTCTTTACTTTTTAAATTATATTTTCTCCTTCCAAATCCTTCAATATCATGAAATGAGGGGTGTGCTCCAATTTTTACATTATTTTGAATAGCTAATAAGATTGTTTTTGAAATAGTTTCAGAATCGCCGCCATGAAAACCACATGCAATATTACATGATGTTATATATGGTAATATCTTTTCATCATTTCCAATTATTTTGTCATAATAGGACTCACCCATATCACAATTTAAATCAATGAATTTTCTCATATTAAAATTAAACTTCTATAACTAAT
>CAYLUE010000111.1:0-2815 GCA_964386795.1 uncultured bacterium | reverse complement strand
GATCCATTTACCCGAATCTTTCCATCTGTTATTACAAGTGCTACTCCTATGAATTCTCCTGCAGATAATGCATCCATTGCCGATTTCTGGGGTGATCCAAGTGACGCATCGATAACAACTACATCTGCTGGAGCACCCTCAATGATTTTATGCCCTTCAAGATTAAACGCTCGTGCAGCGTTTCCAGAAGCAATAGCCCAACCAACTTCCGGAGAAAGTCCTGTCATTGAACAGATATCTCCGAGAGTTTTGATGATTCCTAAAGACGTAACCCCATAACCAGTTGGAGTGTCAGTTCCTACAAGTAAACGATCTAAATCTCCTCGGTCCATTAACCTTTCAACAACACGTAACATTGATCTTACCCCTCCAGCCTGAACAACTTCTATGAATGGCGGGCCTTCTTCATGATCGCAAACAAGATCAACATCTTCATCTGAAAGTGAAACAAATGAATTTGCATGAGAAGCAATACTAGGGCGTACAGTTAAAACATCATCTGCTGAAAAATATGGATGTTTTTCCCCACCAGCCCCTCTGTCAGACGTAGCGCCACAATGCATATGAACAACCATCCCAAGGTCACGGGCATAAGTAGATAATTCTCCGGCACGTTTTGGATCTTTTAGGGACCCAATTCCAACCTCACCTATAATCCTGACACCACCTTTAAAAGCTTTATCTATATGTTCAATTTCAGTATCATTCTCAAGAAGAAGACCTCCTCCATGTACTTTTATTCCAAGTGGTCCAAATTTTTTAAAAGAATAATGTGCTGCTAACGCAATTGCTAAGGCAGAGTCGGCTCCGACTCTCCCAGGAACATGAACCTCTCCTGCTGAAATTGCGTGTGTTACCGCTCCGTGTACCATCCGCTCTAAATAACCAACAGATTGCTGCTTAGTTCCAAAATCACCTATGGTAGGATGAACATGGGTATCAACAAGGCCTGGAGCTAAAGTCATTCCTTTACAATCAATACTTAAATGTGGACTCCCTGAAGGCTCTTTACCAATCGAAACTATCTTGCCTTCATCAATAACAATTCTATCTGCATTAATCTTAGGTGAGTCAAGCTTACCTGAAAGCATGTCTCCAATATTATAAAGTAGCGTTTCCATATGTTTAAAAATATAATAAGATTAACTGAGGTATATAGAAAATTTATAAATTTGGCAGGATCTCATTAGAAAACAACTCTATTTGAGCAGGATCTTCGACTAGAGGGTTTATTATCAGGTGCTCTATACCAGTCCCATCAATAGAACGTATCCGTTCTATCATCTCATCCATTGTACCAAATAAATATGCATTTTGAAGATCCTCATCTGAACGCTTAACATCCATTACACTTCTATAAGCCTTCAATTGTTCTTCAATCACTAAATCTCTATTTGTTGAATCCACTATATGAATCCATTGAGCATGCGCTACAGTAAAATCCCTTGTACTGCGTTCTTCTTTGATTCTATCTAGAACAGCATTAACGTCTTTCTTTACAATTTCAGGACTAGTACCACTAGAGCGGCATATCCAACCTTCATGACGAACAATCCTTTCTAACACTGCAGGAACCATAATAGGCTGATCAGGATTGTCAACAACATGAACTTGTGATCCCCCCCCAATCCAGATAGGAATCTCCCTTTCTGGCCTGGGATAAATTGACACTCCTTCTAATGGATAGTATTTTCCTTCATGATATACCTCATCTTCCGATAACAATCTTCGGATTACTTCAAGAGCTTCGTCAGTTCTTTTTCCTCGTTCCCGCTTAGAAACACCTAGTGAATTGAATTCTATTTCATCGTGGCCAGTACCAATTCCAAGGATCAAACGACCTCCACCAGAGTAATGTTCTATGCTAGCCACCTCTTTGGCAGTTAGAACAGGATGCCTCATTGGGGCACACAAAATAGCAGTTCCCAGTTTAATTTTTTCAGTAACAGCCCCTGCAACGGCTAGCGTTATCAATGGATCTTGCCAGGCTACTGAATAAACATTTGGGGCTACTAATAAATGATCAATTACCCAAAGAGATTTAAAATCATGCTCCTCTACAGAGGTAAAATATTTAACTAATTTCCTGGAATCAGCAACTTTAGTCCATTTACGAGCATATGTGGGAACACGCCATCCAATCTCCATAATTTTTATCTCCTTAGATAGTTAAAATTTGATTGTCTAGAAATTTGATTATTTAAACAGATAGTCTAGTATTAGAGGAGCTGACGTCACCAGCTGTCTTTCCATATAGCTTACCAAGAACAATTTTATATATTATCCCATAAAGCCAATCAAGACATAATCCAAGTGCTGTAAGAATCACGAAGGAAACAAACATCAATTCTGTATCTAAAGTACCCTGTGATACAATAATGAGTGCTCCCAGACCTTCATTAGCGCCTACATATTCTGCAACAACAGCTCCAACTAAACTGAGCATCAAAGCAACTCTAAAACCACTAAATATTGCTGGAACGGCATGCGGCACTCTAAGTTTTAGAAGTGTTGTTAATCTTGATGCTCGGAGCGCACGAAAGAGCTCTAATTGAGGTGCTGGTGTTGAAGTAAGACCCATGTATGTATTCTCAACCAATGGGAAGAAAGCTATTAAGGCTGCAATAATAACTTTTGGCGCCATTCCAAAGCCAAACCAAATAACCAACATAGGTGCAAGAGCAAACTTTGGCAAAGCCTGAGTTACTATTATGTAAGGCATAATTAGTTTTCTAGCAATTTCGGATTCTGAGATTAGGGTACCAAAACCAAGTCCTAAAATGCTGCCTAAAACGAAGCCTGCCAAAATTTCCTG
>CAYLUE010000110.1:0-2932 GCA_964386795.1 uncultured bacterium | reverse complement strand
ATTACAAGGTTATTAGCGGTGAACATACCTGGCTGGATGTTTCTCGAAATGGTCATACCACTAATCAAAAAATATGGAATTTTCTTTCACGGTTCGATATTAACGGTCTGAGAAGATAATATCATCTAATTATAGTGGACCTGTTGACAAAATGCTTAAGCGTGGTATGAAAAAATTGCAATAGACCTTACTCTTTAAAAGTAAGAAAGTATTAAAATAGCGTACCCCGGACAGGATTCGAACCTGTGGACTACGGATTAGAAGTCCGTTATTCGTTCCCGTAAGTACCTATCAAGCAACAACTTAACCTGCTACCTTCAATTTTTGAGACAAATTGGGACAGATATCTCCTCATTTTAGTTAAAAATACGCTTACTATGTTTCTTATCAATTTCGTATTGATTTGTATGAACATAGCCTTTTGTTGTTTCCTCTGATGAATGACCAATTATCTTTGAAACGTCCGACAAATTCGCATCTTTGCTCTTTTCAGTATTCCAAGTATGTCGCAAAGAATGGAAGTTCCAATTATCAGTCATAGCTTCAGCTTTTTCTGTCGCAGTCAATTCCTTGATTGATTTATTGTTTCTAAAAGCATAGTTCCATATCAAGCACCGGATAAATAGTGATAACCATTACCATAAGAATAATATAGTAATTTGCCACAAAGACCTCAATAGAATGAAACAGCAATTTTCATTAGATGAGTTTATTCATTATTGCAAATTGGTAGCCAAAACGCACATTTAGAATTTATTGGGAATCAGCAAAAAATAGATATTAAGGATGACATGGTTAAGGGAAAGATAACTGTGCTGTATACCAACTATAGAGTTAACAGGGAATAGATGATTCAATATTCAAGAAGAATTAATTTTTTGTAAAATCAGCGGTATATTTAAAGCAGATTTTAACTTAATTCAAGGAGCAAAAAATGGATAATTTTTTTTTAGAGTGTTTAAAGATTCTCGTTGCTGTATCTATCTTTTATGTATGGATACCAAGGTATTTTAATATTATAGAAGAATTTAAACAGTATAATTATTCTGATCAATTGCGAGATATAGTTGGTATTTTAAAATTAACTTTTGCATTTATGTTGGTAGCAAGAGATTCGCAATACGTGCTACTTGCTTCAGCTGGATTAGTATTTTTAATGCTGGCCGCATTCGCTACGCACATTAGAGTAAAAAATAATTACAGACTATTTTTCCCATCACTGTTTTTAATGCTAATAAATTCGCTTATCTTTTACATGACGTATTCGGGATAAACGGTAATATTAAAACCTTAAATATTAACCCTTTATTATATATAGGGAGGAGAACGGCTGTTTTCCATTTTTGGGACAATTTGGGACACTTTTTTGTCTTTTTTTGTCATTCCAAATACAAACAAAAAACCCATCGGTTAAAGTGGGTTTCTCGCCATAGATATCTGCGTTACTTAAGTAAGTACCCCGGACAGGATTCGAACCTGTGGCCTACGGATTAGAAGTCCGTTGCTCTATCCAGCTGAGCTACCGGGGCAAATTATTCAAAATTCGAGGAGATAAGTTAAGCTAAGTCAATATCATAGAATAAGCAAAAAACATCCAATTTTCCTCCTCGATGTCTCCTCGATAAAATTCTTGCATTATACCCACTATAAATCGTACAATCTCTGTATAATTGTAACATTCAGTAAATAATAACCCACTAAAGGAGGTCAGATTATGGCTGAAGTTGTAGCAAAAACAGGAGTCCAAAAAGAATCTGGATATTTATACTATCTTGATAAGAATGGTAATGTATCTCGTTCAAAAATGGCTCGCGCTGGTAAAGGTGGCGGAAATGCAGAAAAAGTAGCTGATGCTGGAGTAACCAGAGAATCAGGTTATCTTTACTACATTAATAAGGATGGTGACGTAGCTCGCTCTCCAATGGCGAGAGGACGCAAGAAATAAATCATTCAAATCCTCGACAAAAAGCCTCCGCTATATAGTGGAGGCTTTTTTGTTTATACTCTATTTATTATTAATAATTATATAATTTTAAAGAAAAAATGAATTGTATTTATTTCCAGTCTATGATTGTTAAATTAGCTAAGTATTCTTCCCCATTAAAAAAAGGAAAGAGATATAAAAAGCAAAGGTTTATCCCTAAGACTTTTTTAGCGTGAGAAGCAGTTTAGTGATAAAAGAATTGACCATTGTTTTCTTGATGACGGTAGTTCTATTTGGACAAAAGTCCGAAGTAAAGAATGTTAAAGTGTTGCCATTCAAGGAAAAGCGTGAAGTGGTTAATTATATGAAAATGATCACAAAGGAATTAGGGATAAAGTGTAGTTTTTGTCACATACCAAATGATTACACAAGCGATAAAAAAGCAAATAAGATTGTTGCGCGGGAAATGATATCAATGACGCTGAGCGCAAATAAAGTTTTAAATAACTTAAACTTCAAAGAAGTGTCCTGCTGGACTTGTCATCGCGGCAATAGACACCCTGAACGCCCCCCATTAAAGAAAAGTTAATAATATGAAGCACCTCTCTATCATATTTATCATTTCAATTTCTATAAATCTAATTAGCTGCTCTGCAAACCCAAGATCATTATTTAAGCGAAATAAAAAGACAGAAGTAAAACCTGAGCCGCAAGCTAATGCTGTATCAGAAAATCCTGCTCAAACTGAGCCCTCTCAAGTAAAACCTACAAACCAGGTGAAGAAGTCTTCTATTCAGCGCACTGCACCCAGGCGAGCTAAATTGATGGTTGAGCCACTTCCAGAGGGATGGACTGTTGATAGGCATCCTGTCGCAAAATGGGGAATGTCTTTACCAACTGTTATGTCGAATGTATTGGATTCTGCGCAGTCAGTTGAATATTGGGAAGAAGTTATTGATCTGCCAACCGGATATAAGCTTCCCTTGAAAAGAGCCAAAGTATATTTTC
>CAYLUE010000109.1:0-2945 GCA_964386795.1 uncultured bacterium | reverse complement strand
CAATTTTTTATTTGATGAGTAAATCAGCATTCCGTAATCATCTTCAATTTTATAGATACTTTTTACATCAAACATGAACACGTTATCAGCAGTCTTATTGATAACCAAATTTTTCGGAACTGTATTCAAATTATATTTCTCTACTTTAAAGAGCACTTCTTGCTCTGCTCCGGTATTTGGGTCGTAAGGATGTTTTTCAGTTATTTTTTTCAGCTTCCCTTTCAGTTGCTGACCATCATTAAATATGATGGTATCTGATAGGAGGGATGATATAAGAAAGAGGTTTACTATCGTGACTCTAAAATTGATTTTCATTCAATGATTTTCCATTCGCTCTTTTCTATCCGTATTAATTCGGGAAATTTTCGTACCGTTTCGCCATCTTCTTCAATGTATACAAAAGAACTGATATAGGGTCTTTTCTCTGACAATACATAACTACCAATAAAACCCGTAATTATTGCCCCTGAAAAAGCAACGTATACAGCTTTAGTTTTTTCAGAATCTTTGAAAGACTTATCCGAAGTCGTTATATAATAGCCAAGCCCGGCGCCCGCTAACCCAGATAGAGACACCACCTTTGTAGCATAAGGAACGCCTTTCTTTAAGGGCTTAAAATATTCGATATCATCAAATTTATGCGCCAAGACATCCGGGTTACTATTTAGTTTATAATATATTTCCCTTTTTCCATGATCAACGTCCACGTATTTAATCATCGTCTCTTCGCTGCTTTTGATTCGACTTTTTAACATCAACATTGCATTGGGTTTGATCGAAAGAATAGTCTCACCTTTTTCAATCCATAAAGGAACTTTTTCATCTTCATCTTGAGAAAATATAATTGTAGAAAGGATTAATAGAGACGTGCTTCCTATTAGTTTCAAATTCATTTAGAGATCCTGCTTAACTTAATTTGCGAATAAGCTGTCTTGTAAATTTTCATCAATAGGTTTTGCAATAATTTCCACTTCATCATTTTCAATATCAACATACCAGATCATACAAAGCATGACATATTGATCGGTATCTTTGTGTTTCCATCTGCGAATTGTACTAAATCTAGACTCCTTAAGACCTGTTGCGCGCAACATAATTTCTTGATTTTGTTTGATCTTTAAAGAGTCTTCCTTATGAATAAAACCTTTATCATAGCTATGCCCAACAAGGTCTGATTTATGATAACCCATTGTATTGTACCAGTCCCCATCAATATCAGTAATCACTCCATCAGAGACCCTACCTTTAAGTACCAGTGATCGTGAGTTTAGCCTTGATATTAAATCATCTTCATCTTTTAATTGGCTCAATTCTAATTTCAGGTCCGATAGCTGTTTCTTTAGTTTTACATTTTCATTGATAAGGTAATCAATGACCGTTTTGCGATCTTCAATAGTTGGTTCTTGATGATCTGAAAGGTTAGGTATTTCAATTTCTGAGCGAACTTTTAAAAGGTGCTTTGAAGGAACCTCTCCCTTTGTAAGCCAGGTGCTAATTGCTTGAGGGGTTACACCAAAATATTCCGCCACCTGATATTTATGTCTAAACCCATGTTGGACCATTACTTGGCTAATTATTTTTGTAGCTTTGTTCATATTATGATTAAATTATAAATATTTATTGAATAATATAAATATTTTATTTAATATATTCAATATAAATGAATAATTATTGCTATATATATTAATTATTATTAATTTTGATATAGTAAATTTATTCAAAAGGATACAATCATGAAAAAGATAAGTTTTATTTTAAGCATTTTTCTAATTATTGGATGCGAAGATGAAGAAGGCACAGATAGCCCTCTCGTTGGAACATGGACCATGACAGAGTCATCAGGTGGCATATATATGATGGTAAATAAAACTCAATATCTTAACATGGGTGAAGTGGATGGCGCAGTAACCGCGTCACTGCATACCGATCAGGGCCTGATCGATTCGTACTCGATGACGGAAATGTATATCAATCAAAATATGGATGGTACCTTTATTAATTTGATGACACCCTATGATTATGATTCCAGTATCGCCTCCCAAGCAAGCTATCAGCTTGCAGATTATACATCCTCACTCAATGATTATGATTTTTCTCAGCTTAGTGTTTCTACGATGAATGATTATTATAATTTTTATAATAATGCAGGAAATTTTACCTATTCTACTACAGCTGATGATAACGGGATGCACACACTTACGATTGATAATGATACCTTGTATCGGGAAGTATATATTAATGGAAATATTATTTCTGATTCGTCTCGCTATGGAATTGTAAACGGAACCATTAAAGAAATTGGCACGCAAGTTCAGGCCGGCCAGCAATTTTCAATGTCAGATGATATTATCAGTCTTCCATCTGATATTACGCTAACATTAAATGATGATTTTACTGGATACATTACTGAAGTCTTTGAGGGCTTTAGCGAGAGTAGCGATATTCGCTGGTTTGTTAATCCAGACTCATCTTTTGGTTGGGATTATTGCTATGAAGATTATGATAACGGAGATGATGATGGAGATGATGAATGTGATGAAGGCCCGATGTTTAATAGTTACAATGTAACAGAAAATTCATTAGTTCTCGGAATGTACCAGGATATGTGTGATGAAATGGGGTCTGACTGCGATGCAATAATGGATCAACAGTATGGAGTTGAAATGGGAACCTTAGATTCATATTGGGTAGAAATAAATCTTGCAATGAAGAAAAGTGTGGCAAGCAAACAATTAAATCCGTCCAATCAGAATCTACAATCAAAGCATAGATCCAGGTCGATTTTTCAAGAGGTTGCTGCACAAAAAAGAATTATTAATACTATAAGGAGATCAAAATGAAGACACGCCAGTTTATAAATATACTAGCTGTTTTATTTATTAGTTTAACCCTCCAGGCGCAGGATCAGACCATTTTCTTTGGTCAGCAAAAAGCGATAAATAATT
>CAYLUE010000108.1:0-2995 GCA_964386795.1 uncultured bacterium | reverse complement strand
AAGTCGCCCCATCCTGGGGGAAAGTAATTACTCAGTAACCAGGCTGGTCATCAACGCGCCATTTGCAAGAATGTATATGAATAGCGCAAAGAATTAATAGAATAATTCTAAGAGATTTAATTTTTAATATCATATTATTAGTTGAACATTTTATTTATTTGAAAACCTATTCTAAATTTTTCTGTATAATCATTAACTCCAACATCATCAATTATAGCCGTCCCATGGAGGTGATATAGATTGGTAATAGATAAATCTAAGACTAATGTTTTTATAAAATATTGAAGTCCAAACTTTATTGAAGATTGACTTCCTTGGGATATATCCACATCTGTCATTTGTTGGATTATATTTCCATAAACTTCAATGTTATCTTTAAACGCCCAATCTACGCCAGTTTCAAGGAACCATATGTCCCAGGGGTAGCCTTTTGGCTCTAGTTTTGTATCAGCAATATTTTTATGTAGATATGTCGGGGTTACATTAAGTCGAGTATTTGATTTTATTTTGTATTCAATAATTAACTGGTGTAGAAAATTAAGTCTATCCAATTCATCAATTATTACAGGTTTGTCCAATTGTGTGCTAATAATTGAATTATATACGAGATTTATAGGCAATCCAAATTTATCAACTAGTTTATTGAAATAATTCGTTCTAGCAAAAAAATCATAAGTATTTAAATAATTACTGTTTGATATTCCTATTGAAATGTCATCTCTAAGTCCATATGCTATTGCCACTTTTGACTGGGTATCCGTATCTACACCTATTCTGCCAGCCATTTGAATCTCTAGTGCTTTTGTAGGAAGTAACAGCCTGGATTTGGTATTTATTTTTGATACTGTTTTTTTAGTGTCGGACTTTTTCAGTAGCCCTTTTAGTTTGATTATTGCAGATAGGTTTATAGTGCTGTTTTTAAAATTAAAGTTATTGCTTAAGGTGTCTCTAACATTTGTCCTACCAATATAATAAGACGCTCTTAATCCCAATCTATGATTCAGCATATAATCAACACCAAATTGTAAACCTCCATCTAAACCAAACTCCTTAGGCTTCATATCGAGCGTATCAGATTGACTACTGTTAAATTCAGTAAGACTTAATTTTGCAACTGATGTGCCACCACGTGATCTGCCTACTTGCACACCTCCAAATACTTCGATTTGTTCATTAATTGAAATTGGGTAATATATATGTGCAGCTGCATAATCATACACTTCATTACCACTGATTTCAATGTCATAATCAATGCCACCAATGCTCATGGTGGTAGCTTGTTTAAGTTTCGAACCCCTTTGGAGAAAGCTAGCTCCTACAATTAATCGTGGTAAACGATATTCAAGACCAATATAAGAACCGTTTCGTGGACTGATATCAATTTGATCATCTATCTTATTATCATTGTATTTGATAGTAGACATATTGTTTCCACCAATAATTGCCAATCCTTTTTGGGTAGAGATATTAGAAATAGAATTTTTATTTTTTAGCTTTTTATTACCCTCATTACGCCTAGTCTGCGCGTTTAGTGATAGAAAAACGAGAATTATAATTAGAAATATTTTGGGAGAGTTAAATAAATATTTTGTATTACGTTTTAACAATTTTTTATAAAATTTAATTAATGTAGCGGAGGAGGGACTCGAACCCCCGACACTCGGATTATGATTCCGATGCTCTAACCAGCTGAGCTACTCCGCCATTAACAATCATATTTAATATCTAAAATTAGATATCACAATAAGAAAAAACTAATATTAGAATCATAAAAATAGGCTGTTTGTATCGAAAATTACTCATTAATTTTCGATACAAATTATATATAGGAGAAAATTAATGTATTCATCAGTTGAAGACTTTATGAATGTTGTAAAGCAAAAGAACCCAAATGAGCCGGAGTTTCACCAGGCTGTACATGAGGTTGTTGATTCTTTGTGGGATTTTCTAAAAGATAACCAAGATTATGTTTATTCTGGTGTAATCAACAGAATTATTGAACCCGAAAGAGTGATTATGTTTAGAGTTCCATGGCGAAATGACCGGGGCGAGGTTGAGGTAAACCGTGGGTATAGGATTGAATTTAATTCTGCTATAGGTCCATATAAAGGAGGACTAAGATTTCACCCGTCAGTAAATCTCAGTATTTTAAAATTTTTGGGTTTTGAACAGGTATTTAAAAACAGTCTTACAACATTGCCAATGGGTGGTGGAAAAGGAGGGTCTGATTTTGATCCAAAAGGGAAGTCGGATAACGAGGTTATGAGCTTTTGCCAGAGTTTTATGACTGAATTATCAAGGCATATTGGTCCAGATACGGATGTTCCCGCTGGGGACATTGGTGTTGGTGGCCGTGAAATTGGCTATATGTTTGGACAGTATAAAAGAATTAGAAATGAATTTACAGGTGTATTGACTGGTAAAGGGCTAAACTGGGGAGGCTCATTAATTCGGCCTGAAGCTACTGGGTATGGGTGTGTTTATTTTGTAGAAGAAATGTTGAAGCATGCAAAAAATAGTATTGATGGGAAATGTGTTGTTGTGTCCGGCTCTGGGAATGTAGCACAATATGCAACGGAGAAGGTTAATCATCTAGGTGGCAAGGTTGTTACGCTTTCTGATTCTTCTGGGTTTATTCATGATCCTGATGGTATTAATGAAAAAAAGCTAAAATGGGTTATTAATCTGAAAAATAACAAAAGAGGTAGAATCAAAGAATACGCAGAAAATTTCGGATGTGAATATTTTGAGGGTCAAAGTCCTTGGGGAATTAAATGTGATGTTGCTCTACCATGCGCAACTCAGAATGAGATAAATGACTCTGATGCAAATGAACTGGTAAAAAATGGTGTATTAGCTATCAGTGAAGGAGCCAATATGCCATCAGATCCAGAGGCAATTAATATTTTTCAGAGTTCTAAAGTACTTTTTGGTCCTGGAAAGGCAGCAAATGCCGGAGGCGTTGCAGTCTCAGGCCTAGAAATGAGCCAAAATA
>CAYLUE010000107.1:0-3030 GCA_964386795.1 uncultured bacterium | reverse complement strand
CGAGATTCTCCCATGCTTTCACTGATATAAATCTCTTTTTCCATATTGACTCCTAATAGTAATAGATCAATAATGAGTTATAGTTAGCATGGATTATTAGATGATTATGAGGTGAGAATGGCCTCTCAGCCAAGGTAAAACTTCAGATTTATTAATTATAAGACATCCGAAGATAAATTTTAATACTTACTTTACTTATTATGTCTAAAATCAGACGAAAAAACTTTTTGATACACCTTTTAATATCATCTTAATCCATTGTGAATTTATGCAATTTAATACCACTTACCAATAAAAGTTTAAATTTGCACTTTTGCACTATAATCATTGACCAATTGATCAATTGATATTAATTTTTGAGGTCGAGATTTGAACCGTATTGCCTCGACAATAAATATGCGCTAAAAAGGTTTGGTAAGCCCTGGCGTAAGCTCTAAGGGCTTTTTTGTTATGATAAGAAAAATAATTGAAGAAAAAATATTAATACTTGATGGGGCTATGGGAACCATGGTTCAATCATTTCAATTATCAGAAAAAGATTTTCGTGGTGAAAAATTTATAGATCACCCTGTTGATTTAAAAGGGAACAATGATCTTCTTGTTCTAACACAGCCTGAAATTGTTTTTAAAATACATAAGCTATATTTAAACGCTGGCGCTGATATAATTGAAACCAATACTTTTAATGCAAATTCAATTTCACAATCAGATTATAAGATGGAGGATGAGGTTTATGATATAAACTATGCAGCTGCTAAAATTGCATCTGAGGCTGCTAAAAGTTTTAATGATAAGCCACGATTTGTTGCTGGAGCTATCGGACCTACTAGCAGAACAGCTTCGCTAAGCCCCGATGTAAATGATCCCTCTTACCGTAATACATCATTTGATGAATTAGTAGATGTTTATTCTGAGCAAATTAAAGGACTCCTTGATGGGGGCGTTGACTTATTCTTAGTAGAGACAGTATTCGATACATTGAACTGTAAAGCTGCACTGTTTGCGATAAATCAAACACTCAAAGAAAAAAATCTAGATATGCCAATATTCATATCTGGCACGATTACTGATGCTAGCGGAAGAACATTATCCGGTCAGACAGTTGAAGCTTTTTGGAATTCAATCAAGCATATAAAGCCTGTAGCAGTTGGTTTGAATTGTGCCCTTGGGGCTGAACAAATAAGGCCATGGTTGAATGATTTGTCAAATATTGCCGACACCTTTGTCTTTGCATATCCCAATGCCGGTCTTCCCAATGAGCTGGGCGAATATGACCAGTCGCCAGAGGACATGTCAGCGACTATTGAAGAATTTGCTCAAGATGGCCTAGTGAATATGGTAGGTGGATGCTGCGGAACTACACCAGATCATATTCAGGCTATATCTAAAGCTGTTAAGAATCAAAAACCTAGAAAAATACCTAAGGTTGAAGCATATACGCGCCTGAGCGGATTGGAGTCTTTTGTAATTCGACCTGAGAGCAACTTTATAAATATTGGTGAACGAACCAATGTTACAGGTTCCTCAAGATTCAAAAAATTAATTAAAGATGGCGATTTTGAAGCGGCCTTATCAGTAGCAAGGCAGCAAATACAAAACGGCGCACAGATCATTGATATAAATATGGATGAAGGCCTGCTAGATTCTGAAAAAACAATGGAGAAATTCTTAAGATTGATTGCTTCGGAGCCAGATATTGCGAAAGTACCTATAATGATTGATTCGTCAAAATGGTCCGTGATCGAGGTTGGGCTAAAAAACCTGCAAGGAAAAGGGATCGTTAATTCTATATCGCTTAAGGAGGGTGAAGAAATATTTTTGGAGCAGGCCCAAAAAATAAAAGATTATGGTGCAGCTGCTGTAATTATGGCGTTTGATGAAGAAGGCCAAGCAGATTCATTTGACCGAAAAGTTGCAATATGCTCCAGAGCCTATAAATTGCTTGTAGAAAAAATAGATTTTGACCCTGAGGATATTATCTTTGATCCAAATATTTTTGCAGTTGCAACGGGAATCGATGAACATAATTCTTATGCAAAATCCTATATTGAAGCTGCTAAAGAACTTAAAAGCCGTTTTCCTAAAGTTCATATTAGTGGAGGTGTTTCAAATTTATCATTTTCATTTAGAGGAAATGAAATTTTGAGAGAGGCCATGCATTCAACATTTTTATTTCATGCTATCAAATCTGGAATGGATATGGGCATAATCAATGCTGGTCAATTGACAGTCTACGATGATATTGACCCAAAACTTAAAGAATGCATTGAAGACGTTATTTTTGACCGTAAAAATGATTCAACTGAGCGTTTAATTGAAATTGCTCAGGATCATAAAGGTAAAAAGAAAAAAATAAAAGCCGACTTATCTTGGAGAAAAGCAAGCGTAGAGGAAAGACTCAGTTATTCCTTAAAAGAAGGAATCATTGATTATATAGATGCAGATACTGAAGAAGCTCGGAAAAAATATGATCGACCAATTAATATTATTGAAGGTCCATTAATGGATGGAATGAATATTGTTGGTGACCTTTTTGGATCTGGCAAAATGTTTTTACCCCAAGTGGTAAAATCCGCAAGAGTTATGAAAAAAGCAGTGGCACATCTCATTCCCTATATTGATAAAGAAAAGAAAGAGATGGGGCTTGAAAATGTTTCAAATGGAAGAATTCTTTTAGCTACGGTTAAAGGAGATGTGCATGATATTGGGAAAAATATTGTTGGAGTCGTCCTTGGCTGTAATGGATATGATATTATTGATCTAGGTGTAATGGTCCCATCGGATAAAATTCTGTCTGAAGCTAAAGAAAAGGGTGCTGATATGATTGGTCTTTCAGGGTTGATAACTCCAAGCTTAGATGAAATGGTCCATGTTGCCAAAGAGATGGAAAGAATGAATTTTGATATTCCATTGCTTATTGGTGGTGCTACCACAAGTAAAAAACATACAGCCATTAGAATTGAAGAAAACTATTCAGGTCCTACAATTCATATTACTGATGCGTCTCGATCTGTAGGCGCTGTAAGTAAA
>CAYLUE010000106.1:0-3230 GCA_964386795.1 uncultured bacterium | reverse complement strand
TATTTTGACCATAGAAAGAGGGTAGATTTCCCTTGGTAATGTATCAGTCACTATTTATTGTTACAAGATATTTAGACACAACTGATCCAGTTATATTCGTTGAATTATTTAATTGGAAGTTGGAGCCATAATTTAACACAGCACCTTTTATAGTAGAATTATCAAATGAGAAGCTACCAGAGTTATTTGTATCATAGTTGATTATTAGTCCAGAGACATTAGACGAATTGGTAATTATTCCTCCATCTTCTGTGTAAATTATTACAGGGCCGTTTGCACTATTAAACAGCGATGAGTTTCCTAGGGAGCTGCTATTGATCTCAATATCATTTGCGATGAGTGTGATGCCACCGCCAACGGTACTATTTTGTTTCAAAGTTATTTTCCCCGTTGCTATAATAAGGCCTACGCCGGTTATATCAGTATCTGTGAATGTTATATTTTGATTCACGGCTATCTTATTATTTGTACATAATGACGTATGGTCAGAGCCGCAATTTGGAGAGTTGAGATTTAGTTGAGTCCCAGCATTAAATACAAGCGGGCCTGGTTGTGGCTGATGGTGGCTGCCGGTTTTCCAGGTTGCTCCGTACTTTGTTCCATTTTTCCCGTTGCCACTAGCATCGGAAACGGTTGACCCGCTTCCATTATTAAATTTCCAATAACCCTTAAGGTTTGCTTTAGAAGTATAGTCACCCGAGTTTGTTGCTGCATCTCTGCCTGCACCACTATTGTATAAGGCTAATATTTCAGCATTAGATAGCCTCTCATTCCAGACGGCAACCTCATCAATATCTCCTTTAAAATAAGATCGAAAGGAGGAGCCATTGTTTGTTGTTTCTGCTCCAATAAATAACTCACTTATTTGTGTATTAAACCCGTTTAATGTTGTTTCTTCCCAGACCCCATTTACGTAAGCCCTGACCTTGGTCCCATTATATCTAATTGCAACAAAAGACCATTCATTTTTTGGTATAGATAAATTTGATGTCCAGTCTTTACATCCACCCCATAAAGCAAGCTTACCACTTCTTCTTCCCATACCCCACATCTTGCCTGTACAGTCTCCAGAACCAAACTGGACTATCCCCCATGTATTATTGTCATTAGTTGGCCTGACCCATGCTGAGACTGTTCTTTGTTCATTTCCTTCTGGTAGACTTGTCGTCGTTGTCGTCGTTGTCGTCGTTGTCGTCGTCGATGGTAACTGTCTTGTTAGGGTAATATCATCAAGGGACCAGTGCCAGCAAGTATTAGAAAATACAATTTTGTTTACATTATTGATTGGTGAATTATACCAACTAAACCACCTACCTTGAGTATTTGTTAAAGTATAACTTTTTGTAGAGACAAGAGAACCATTATTATATCCCTTTATGGTTAACTGATTGTTCCCACACCAGGCAGCTGAACCATGAATATTTATAAAATTGAATAGATGGCCATCTGATGATTCAAAATAAACATTTTGTTGATTCCATCCATTGTATATAATGTTTGAGCCACTACTTTTTCCTTTATAATAACCATTACCTGTCCCATACCAATTAGCCCGTGCTGCATATATCCGGCTATGCCAATTATAGCCTTTATATCCTGAGGGCAACGATGCCCAATTATTAGAACCAAAATTTATTCCACTTTCAAAGTCTAACACTGTAGTCTCCCAAGCGCCTGGTACTGTTTCAGTATTTGTCTGAGTAGTTGTAGTTGAATAATTCATTTTTACATAGTCATTGTTCCCATCAAATCTAAGATATTTATTGTTTGGATTGTTTCCAGAGTTTGTTGTGTTTACCGCGACATTGTTTTCGGTCCAAGTAATCTCATCATCATATATATTATTAAAGTCAGGCATAGACTCAACAATCCCTTCATTGGGTATTATGTTTCCATTGTATTCCAAGTTGCCGTTCCTTTTTATCAGAGACCCCCCATTGACTGAGGATCCACTAAAGGCGCTATTGTTTATATTTTCACTATAAAATGCAGGATTAAACCCAGTCGGGAAAGAAGATAAAAATATTCTGGTTTTGCGGTAAGAATCACTAATCTCAGCATCAGACTTTAGCATGGTATAGTGTGAATAGGGAAGAGGGTCATCGTCTTCGTCATTTATACCGTCATAGGATATTTCATAGTTACCATTATTTAGATCTCCATTTTGGGACGTAATATTCCTAAAATTACTAAACTGAAATATCCCCCGGCCAAGAGCAGAGTGGGCCAGGTTACGCGTTTTTATATCTAGAGCGTGGTACATTGACATACTGTGCTCTTTAACAACAAGCTTCATCAAAAAAAAAGTAAAGATACTGATAATTAAGAATATGCCGATAGACATTGAGATTAAAATAACACCATCACTGGATGAAGAAAGTGGTCTCTTTCCTGATCTGTTTTTTGTTTTATTCATGATACTCCATGGGCCTACCAAACCTAAAATTATATGGTGAGACATAGCTCTCTAGGTTCATTGAATAACCATCTGTCGGATAGTTAAACAGAATATTAAGTCTTGTAAGGCTGACACTATTTGCATCGGAATTATCAGTTACTAAATTATTTTCATTGTTGTAGTAGTATATGTTAGACGAAGAGTAGTTTATTATTTTAGAAAGTATCTGAGAAGTCGGATCCAAGCCAGGGTGTTGGATAAGGTTCAATCGTAGTTTGTTATTGCTCTGAATATCATACTGCAACTCCCAATTATCTGAGCTTTCAATGTTGATAGTTTTTGAGCTACTGATATCATCATTTGTTGGCCAAGTCTGGAGGTTCAGGTCTCTGTTTAAGCGAAAAAAAGAAGACCGAGCCTCTGAAACAAATTTTTGCTTGTTGAGCGTTTCAGAATATATCTTTGATGCGTTGGCAAGTATATTCGCTGTGATGCTGCCAAAAACACCGATAGCGATTACTGTTATTATTAATTCAATCAGTGTGAACCCTTTTGAGGTGTTTTTCAGTGATTTAATAATGTTTTTATTGTGTTTCATTTGAGCTAGATAATATTTGAGACAACAAAAGTATCACTAAGTATATTTACCATTTCTTCACCAGGTCCATGCCTTATTTCTATGGTAATTAGTTTAAAATCTGTTGTTGAATTATCGTATATCGTTGTGAAACTCTGATCTGTATGTTTTATAATTACTTTGTATGAGTATCCGGGATTATTTTCAAATTCAACAAAACTATTTATAGGAAAAATAGCAGAGAAGGGCGTGCTA
>CAYLUE010000105.1:0-3236 GCA_964386795.1 uncultured bacterium | reverse complement strand
ATAATAGGTGGATGGTGATGGACTGGGCCTATACCGCGAATGAGCCTGAAAATTGCAATAGCCCATTAGGTCCGATTGAAAAATAAGGAGATAATAAATTGAAACATTTGATTCAAATCATAACAACAATTTTGTTTTGCGCTACTATAGCATTTGCGCAGAAAACATTGATTCATGCGGGTTCATTAATTGATGGCGTAACCAAAAAAATGAAAACCAAACAAACCATCGTAATTGAAGATGGAGTTATTGTAGATGTAAAAAGCGGCTATACAAAAGCAAAATCCAATGATACAGTGATTGATTTAAAAAATGCTACAGTCACTCCAGGGTGGATGGATTTGCATGTACATCTTGGCTCGCAGTCTAGCCCACAATCCTACAGCGAAGATTTTTATTTAAACCCTGAAGATTTTGCGTATAGATCTGTTCCTTGGATAGAAAAAACTCTGCTTGCAGGGTTTACAACCGTGCGTGATGTAGGGGGAGAAGTGGTGCTTGCTGCACGCGATGCGATCAACAAAGGATATATTAAAGGGCCGCGTATTTTTTCAGCGGGACGCTCGATTGGTACGACCGGTGGGCACGCAGATCCTTCTAGCGGTTTAAATCGCAAATTTAGAGGAGATCCTGGCCCGCATGATGCGGTTGTCAATGGAGTTGATGATGCGAGAAAAGCGGTTAGGCAACGCTATAAGGATGGTTCAGATCTGATCAAGATTACGGCTACCGGCGGGGTATTAAGCGTAGCAAAGAATGGTCAAAACCCTCAGTTCACTGAAGAGGAGATCAAAGCCATCGTTGAAACCGCTAAAGATTATGAGATGCATGTTGCAGCGCACGCGCATGGGGTAGAAGGTATGCAGCGTGCCATCCGTGCAGGAGTTCGTACGATCGAACATGGCACATTAATGGATAAACCAACCGCAAGACTGATGAAGCAGTATGGTACTTATTATGTTCCTACGGTATGTGCGGGTGAGTTTGTTTACGAGAAAGCAAAAGAGCCGGGGTATTTCCCAGAAATCGTGCGTCCTAAAGCGCTTGAGATCGGACCTAAGATCAAAAAGACATTAGGGATGGCTTATAAAGAAGGCGTGAAGATCGCATTTGGTACCGATATGGGAGTTTCTCCGCATGGGGAAAATGCGGATGAATTTCAGTATATGGTAGAAGCTGGAATGAAACCCATTGATGCAATATTTGCAGCAACTAGTGTAGCGGCTGAGGTATTAAAACAAACAGATATCGGCAAGATCCAAAAAGGAATGAAGGCAGATATTGTTGCTGTGAATGGTGACCCATTGAAAGATATAACCGTGACAAAAGACGTAGTGTTTGTGATGAAAGAAGGCGTCATTTATAAGCAGGGTAAAAAATAAAATTAATCCATAAGGAAAATAATGAAAATTCTTTTATCAGTAATATTAGCGTTTACTACTGCGCTATCTCAGAAGCCACGGGCTAGGGATATTGGCGTGCAATTTGATGGTACTCCTGGAAAATATAATGCAATCACCGATGTAAAAGGTGTTGAGGTTGGACATAGTACAATCATTTCTGGTTCAGGAAAAAATGTTTTAGGCAAGGGCCCTATTCGGACGGGCGTAACCGCTATATTTCCACGCGGCAAAAAATTTAATCCGGTCTATGCAAATTGGTATAGCTTAAATGGAAACGGTGAAATGACAGGAACGACCTGGATTACTGAGTCTGGTTTTTTAGAAACTCCCATAATGATTACCAATACCAATAGTGTGGGTGTTGTGAGAGATGCCGTATTGAAATGGTTTGTGGATACAAATTGGTATGGCGATGATCAGTGGTGGTACACCTATCCTGTTGTTGGGGAGACTTATGATGGGTTTTTAAATGATATTTATGGATTTCATGTACAAGAAAAACATGTATACGAAGCGATTAATAATGCAAAACCTGGCCGAGTTGTTGAAGGAAATGTTGGCGGTGGAACAGGAATGCTTACGCTTGGTTTTAAAGGAGGTATTGGGACTGCATCTAGAAAAGTTAAAATTGATAAAAAAAATTATATAGTTGGCGCACTTGTTCAATCAAATTTTGGGAGCAAGAAAAATCTTACGATTAGCGGTGTTCCGGTTGGAAAAGAACTAAAAGATACTTTGAATTTAGAATTTAATGCACCGCCTTCAAATCGACGCCAAGAAGGCGATGGATCTATTATTGTAATTGTTGCGACAGATGCACCTTTATTGCCTCATCAATTAAAACGGATTGCGCACAGAATTCCTATTGGTATTGGACTTGTTGGTGGAAGAGGATCTAATGGTTCTGGGGACATATTTTTAGCTTTTTCTACGGCAAACCCCAAAGCATTTAATCGTAAAAATACACGACCTATTATAACGTTTCCGAATGATAGGATTACACCGCTATTTGAAGCAACAGCTCAAGCAGTTGAAGAGTCTATTATTAATGCAATGATTGCTGCTGAGACAATGGATGGTATAAACAATAATAAAGCCTATGCATTACCGCATGATAGGCTGGTTGAGGTATTAAAAAAATACAATCGAGCTAAATAAATGGCTTACTGTATTCATTGCGGAACCAAAACAGAATCCATCGTACCACCTTTAGATAATCGACATAGAGACGTTTGTCCTGGTTGCGATTATATTCATTATGTCAATCCAAATAATATCGTTGGGGTGATTGCCTCTTTTGAAGGCAAAGTATTGCTTTGCAAAAGAAACATAGAGCCTCGTAAGAATTATTGGACAGTACCTGCTGGGTTTATGGAAAACGGGGAGACCCTTTTAGAAGGTGCTCAAAGAGAGGCAAAGGAAGAAGCGGGAATAGACCCATTACCTTCTAATCTATTTATGGCCTACAGCGTGCCCCATATTAGCCAAGTTCATTTTTATTTTTATTGCAAACTGAATAACTCATCAACCGTGATGGGAGATGAGGTTAACGATATTAGGTTTGTAGATTACGATGAGGTCCCCTGGGGCGATCTAGCCTTTAATAGCATTCGCGTGTTACTGAAAAAGTTTTTTGAAGTAGGGGAAGAAAAAGCAGCAGATTTATTTTTCAACTGTTCTTCCAATGATTGAAAAAAATATGGTCAAATCACAATTTATCCTTGAGTCATATTTTTTTTCGTAATTAAGTTCGTTCGAACAATTTAGGAAGGAGGTGATCAGGTGTCTATAAATAGTAGACCGCTGGCCTCCAAGAAAAAGCCAGCAAATTAA
>CAYLUE010000104.1:0-3387 GCA_964386795.1 uncultured bacterium | reverse complement strand
AGATAGCTAAAAAAACTTTTGGAAATTTTCCTTTTATAAGTGTAATTTTTAGTGTCTCTCTTTCTCTTTTACTTTTAGGTATTTTTAGTTTTTTTGTTCTTTCATCATTTGAGGTCAAGAAATTAATTCAAGAGAATACAGAAGTAAATATCTATCTGAACAAGGGCATATCAATAAGTCAAGTAGATCAAATTAAAACAATATTATATACAAAGGACTATGTCTTAGCTAAAGATGAATCAACTTTGAATTATATTTCAAGTGAAGATGCTGCAAAAGATTTTGCAGAGGAAATAGGTGAAGATTTTGTTGATTTTCTAGGTAATAATCCTTTAAGAGACCTAATTATTCTAAAAATTAATTCTGATTATTTTGAGTTTGAAAAATTATCAGAAATTGAAAAAAATATACTTGATATTCCTGGTGTTTATGAAGTTGATTATTCTAAAGATATGATAAATGATATTAATAAAAACATCAGCAATATTAGCTTAGTATTTACTGGAATCTTTTTTATCCTTTTTTTAATATCAATTATTCTCATTAATAACACTCTAAAGATTGCACTCTTCTCTCAAAGATTTCTTATCAGGAGTATGCAACTCGTAGGGGCTACTTCTAATTATATCTTGAAACCTTTTATACTTAGAGGTTTAGCCTATGGATTTATATCTGGAATTATTTCCTCCGCCCTACTTTACCTCGTAATAATATTTATCAATGAAAAAATAAATGCATCAAATATGATAGTAGGCATTGAAAAATTAAGTACTATATTTATCATGCTAATATTTACTGGCATTCTGATGGTAATGATTAGTACTTATACATCAGTAAATAAATATTTAAATTCTACTTTGGACGATTTATATAAATAGACAATGGATAAAAATTCTAATATGCCTTTTAACAATAGTAACTATAAATTGATGGGAATAGGAGTAGCAATAATTTTCATTGGATTTTTTATAATGACCCTAGACACTGAAGATTATGGTTATGGTTTTCTTGGACTAACTCTTGGGCCCATTATTGTTCTATTTGGTTTTATTTTTCAATTCTTTGCCATTTTTCACAAAGGAAAATAACATATGGAATGGTATGAAGCTCTCATCCTAGGAATAATTCAAGGTCTCACAGAATTTTTACCTATAAGTAGTAGCGGACACTTAGAGATAGCATCTTTTATACTGAATACTAAACAATCACAAAATCTACTCTTTACTGTACTTGTGCACATTGCAACTGCGATTAGTATAATTTATGTTTTCAGAGGTGACATCCTTAAGATCATAAAAGGCGTTTTCACTTTTAATAAGAAAGAGATAGATATTGCCTTAAAAATTATTGTTTCAAGTATTCCGGTTGGGATTATTGGTATTTTGTTCGAAGATAGAGTTGAGTCATTTTTTAATGGAAACATTATTCTTGTTGGCTCTATGCTATTAGTTACCTCTATTCTTTTATTTTTTACCTACTTCAGCAGAGAGGAAAAAGGTAGAAAAATTACATTTATTGATGCTTTAATTATTGGTATTGCACAAGCTTTTGCAATCTTACCTGGAATCTCAAGATCAGGCGCCACAATTTCAACTGCTATATTCCTTAGAATAAATAGACAAGAAGCTACAAAATTTTCATTTTTAATGGTTCTTATTCCAATATTTGGAATCCTTTTATTAAAGATAATTGATGGACTCTCAAGTGAGGACATAGTGGTGGCTAATTTAATTTCATTTCCATATGCTGTAGGATTTTTATCTGCACTTTTTAGTGGGGTTATTGCGTGCAAACTTATGTTGAGAATTGTCAAAGAAAGTAAGCTTATTTATTTCTCAGCTTATTGTCTATTTGTAGGTTTGATAAGTATTTTATATGGATGTAGTAATGTAGAAGAAGATACATTCTATATAGAACCAGTAAAAGAAATACATGAATTAAGGAAGATATCTGTAAACTCTCCAACTCCAAAACTAGACTCAATAGGATCTCATCTAGAGTTAGTTGACCTTAAGAAATTAAACGATAATTTCAAACTTGATATAAGGTATGCATCTGAAAATAATTTTATGAGATCAAAATTTTATAATTTATCAAAGGCATATCTTAATAAAGACGCAGCCAAGAACCTTTTAAAAGCTCAAAAAGATCTTGAAGAAAAAGGTTTCGGAATAGTGATATTTGATGCTTACAGACCATGGTATGTCACTAAAATGTTTTGGGAAGGCACACCTAAACATCTGAAACATTTTGTCGCAGATCCAACAGATGGATCTGTACATAATAGAGGTTGTGCAATTGATATAGGACTCTATGATAAGAAATCAGGTAAAAATATTAAGATGATTTCTGGTTATGATGAGTTTACGGAGAGAGCATACCCAGACTACAATGGAGGGAAAAAGGAAAAAAGAGATATCAGAGATCTACTCATATCAACAATGGAAAGAAATGGATTTTCGGTATATGAATTTGAGTGGTGGCATTATAATTATAACATGTGTAATTCAGGAATAATGAACTACTCATTTGAAGAATTGGATACTATTAATTCAATCTAAAAGCTTTTTAGCTTGATCAATACTGTATGAAAATTTAGATGAAACTTCCATTACAACTTCTTTCTGTTTTTGAAGTTTGTTGTTTATTTGCTTGAGTTCTTTGTCATCTATCCCCTCAAAAGAATCCCTCTGCATAGGATATTTATCATATGGGAATTCTTCACTAAACCCTTTCATAAAAGACATCATATGCTTTCGAGCATCATCTAGATTATTTACAGCTTTATCAATACTTGTATCTGAAACTTCAAGAGATTCTATTTTCATCTTTAGATCTTTCAGTGTTTTCATCTCTATCATGAGCTCGTCGTGTTTTAAAATTACCTCATCAAGAATTTCAAGATTTGACTGGTGAAGTGATTTGTCACCAGCACAAGAAAATAAAAAAAGTAATATAAATATATACCTCATAATTAATGTCCCATATGGCCAGGGCTATACTGTAATCCTATTGAAAAACTATGAAAATTACCTACTTGTAATCCCTCATAACTCATGTAAGTTGGAAGAATATACTCAAAGGATATTCGTTTGTTTTTTAAGAGTCCTTTTCTAAAGGAAAAGTTAACTCCTAATGCGGAATTTAACAATACATGACCTGTATTATTTTTATTATTTAAAATCATAACGGTCGAGTCTAATTCAGAATCCTCACCTGTTACACCACTAAGATTTAGATAATTTTGTCTAAAGCTAATACTTATTGAATTACTTAAATTTACTGCACCCCAATAGTTTACACTGATTTGATTGCCTGTCTTGTATCCTCTTGAGTTTTCATGTAATGACAATTTATATATAGGCTGAATTCCAACTGAAAATTTCT
>CAYLUE010000103.1:0-3389 GCA_964386795.1 uncultured bacterium | reverse complement strand
TCTTTAACCGCAATATTCTTATTAGTTACCTCACCTGACCCAGCAGTGATTGTAATTTTATTGGCAGCATCTACAGCCCAAGTCATACCAGCTGGTCTTGAACCACCTACATAAATCTCTTGTATAATAATTGTTTGATTAGAATTATTGGTGGTATTCTTAAATCCAGAACCACTGATCACAGAAGTCTGCCCAGACTTGATTGCTCCGGTACCAACGCCGCTAATCGCTGGTAATGAATTATCAATAGTTAAATAAACTAAACTAGTACTGGTATTTCCTGCTGCATCGGTAACGGTGATTAACCCATCTGCTACTTCTCCGGACCCTGCCGTAATTTTTAGAGAATTTGCTGTCACTTCTGTATATGATAGTCCTGTGGGTACGCTACCACCAACTTTTACATTTTGAATATCTCCACCAACTAAAAATCCTGATCCCGTAAGCACGGTTTCGCCGCTTGATTTGATTGAAGCAACACTTACTTCTGTTAAAGTGGGAGCAGTATTATCGATCGTTAATAGTTTTCCAGTATCTGTACTTGCATTACCTGCCGCATCAATTACTACAACATTTCCTTCGGTTACCTCTCCAGATCCTGCGGTAATGGTGATTTGCGTATTGCTATCAACATTCCAAGTCATGCCAGCTGGTGCAGTACCTCCAACCGTAATCGTAAGCCCATCTCCATTGTTATTACTACCGATTGCGGTAAAAAACCCACTTCCAGTTATCACTGAGGTGGCTCCACTTTTTATTGTGGCAGTTGCTACGGATGCTACGGTGGGTTTTGTATTATCTACCGTTAATTTTTTAGTATCCCCTGATGAAATATTGCCAGCAGGATCTGTTATTATAATATTACCATTATTTATATCCCCAGATCCTCCAGTGATTGTAATTTGAGCATCAGAATCAACGGTATAAGTAAAAGTGGTCGAACCAGCGCTTTGACCACCAATGGTTATAGTAGACTCAACTGATCCATTCTTATAACCTCCACCTGATAGAACTGCAGTCCCACGCTCCTTTACAACTCCTACAGATATACCACTTGATGTTGGTTTTGTATTATCTACATAAATAGTATAACCACTAGCAACCGTTTCATTACCTGCAAAGTCTAATACCGTAAGTCTTCCATTGGCATCACCTTTACTGCCACTTGCTAGGGTTATTTGTCCATCATTATTAACTGTGACAGATCCATAGTCGGTCCAATTATTAGATCCAAGCTTAACGCTTCCATCTGAACTGCTAATTCCAGAATTAGTAAAACCACTTCCTGCTATCGTTAGTGTTGTAGCTGCACCATCGTGCTGACCGTTTTGAATAAAAACAATTTTATCACTATCGCTATCAGGGCTAATGCTGCTGACTACTGGTGCGGTATTATCAATGACAACAGGACCATTATTTGTGTGTTCATTTCCAGCTCTATCCTTTATCTTAACAACGCCATTTACCTCACCAGAACCTGCGGTAATAGTAACAGCATTTGCAGCTACAGTTGCTGTCATCCCAGTTGGCCATGTATCGTTGATCAAAATATTTGCATCATTTTGATCGCTAGACGTTTGAGAGCCGGTAGTAAATTTATTATTATCACCATTAATTTGGACCGTACCACCTTCTTTTATAATGTAGGGGGCACTTCCTTGGATACTTGTAATATTTGGACGGGTTACATCAATCGTTAATAATTTATTTGTATCTGTGCTTTTGTTTCCTACAAAGTCGTATACGTATACATTTTGATCTGTATACTCTGTTGATCGAGCTGTGATTGTTATTTGCGTATCGCTATCTATAGAATAATCAATATGATTGCCATCTACCGCCTGACTATTTCCAATATCAACCCTAGAGGCATCGCCAATAGCTGAACCATTGTGATTTTTAAATCCAGTACCTGTTATCACTGTTGTGGCGCTAGATTTAATATATTGCGTTGCTACATTGGTAACAGTAGGATTTGTATTATCAATTGTAAACGAACCCCCGTTGCCTGCATTTCCAGCTTCATCGGTAACAACAATATTGCCTGATACCTCTGTATCCCCTAAAGTAAGGGTTATTTTAGAAGCACTTGCACCGGCAGCATCGGCCGTTATGCCTAAATCTGCAATTGCAGTTCCATTAAATGTTATAGTAGGAAATGTAGTACCAGTCAGGAGAAGATTACTTCCATTGATATCAATCTGGTCACCAGATTTTCCTTTGCTTTGATTAGTGCTTGTACCTGCTTTTCTAACATTGGAAATCGTAGGCGCTGTATTGTCAATCGCAATTTTAACATCATCGGTACTGACGTTACCCGCTTCATCGGTAACTTTAATCTGAGTATAAGCCACATTACCTGAGCCACCTGTGAGTGTAATTTGATCATCATTATCCACCACCCAGCTGCCAACACCGGTACTTCCATCATTAATCACTAAGGTTTTAATTGGGCTTTCATAACCATCTTTAAACTTATCTCCAGATATTACAGCTTGTTGACCCTGCCTAACCGATTTAACATTTACCGAACTTAATACCGGAACACTATTATCTATTGTGATTTCAACAGTACTAGTGCTCACATTACCTGCTTTATCGGTGACATATACGACACCTTTTTTATTTCCAGAACCAGATTGAAATGTAAGTGTGTTATCATCAGCAACACCTGCTACAGAATATGAAAGCTTATCACTACCTGTTCCTATTACGACATTGTGGTTTGTATTCGCGGGTGTTGCATAACCTACACCTGTGACCGTTACAGTAACTCCGGTTTTCACATATTCTTTATTAACACCAGTAACCGTAGGACGAGTAATATCAATATAAAACTTATTTGCGCCACCATACCCATTTGAAACTGTGGCAGCATGATTGGCCTCATTGTTTCCATTATTATCTCTTTGATAAACTTTAAACCAAAGGGTCTGACCTGAAGAAAAAGTTACTTTTGATCCTATAGTAGATTGGTCTAAATCTACGTTAAAACTTGTTCCAGGATTATCCTGCCATCCTGAATAATACCAAACCCAAGTACTTCCATCGTTACTAACTTGAAGTTTCCATTGTCCACCATTAACAAAGCTAGAGTGCGCTAAGCGAAAACCGCCATTGCCACTATTAGAGTCTCGTGCATTTATATTGTAATAACCATCTGGTATGCCTGAGGAATCATGAGTTCCATCAGCGCGACCAATAGGTAATACGGATGTAGCTTGTGCATAGATACATTCGAATAAAAGGAACATGGTTAGTATTCTAATGACCATAAATATTTTATTATTAGAGGCTAAATCCTAATGCTAGGATACCATCCATCCAAGAAATGGTGCCAAGGTCTTTTTTATTACTATCCTTCGCTCCAAATGAAGATGTTGATCTAA
>CAYLUE010000102.1:0-3389 GCA_964386795.1 uncultured bacterium | reverse complement strand
CTTGTTATTAATGAAATTATAAATGTGGTTTCTAAAAATTTCAGTGCTAAATTAAGATAACATAGAAAATGATTATAATAAATTAATTGAATCAAATCATATGAAATCAAATGACAATTTTGTAAAAGTTACTATTTACGGCCAAGAGTACACGATAAAAGCTCCTGCCGATGCCACGTATATAAAAAATATAGCTGAATATGTGGATCAAAAGATGCGTGAAATTCAAGAAGAACTCAATACGCCTCAAGTACCAGCTAAAGTGGCGATACTAGCCGCTATGAATATAGCTGATGAATTTTTTGCTATAAAACGCAATCATGATAAAATCAAAAACTCTGTTGAAGGAAAAGTTTCTTCTTTGATGGAAGTAATTGAAGAAGAAATTCAAAAATAAAATTCTACCATATTCTTTGAATATAGATTCTAAAATTCTCTCCGGATTAGATCTGAGTAAGATCGTCTATAGTCAGCTTTCTAAACGAATAGAAGTTTTAAAAAGTCAATCCATTATACCTTCGTTAACCGTAATTCTGGTTGGGGATAATTCTGCTTCAAAAATCTATGTTGATAATAAAACGAGAAGATTTTCTCAACTTAGCCTGAAATCTTCTACGATTAATTTTTCAAATGATGTAACGGAACAGGAATTGATCAATAAAATTACGGAATTAAACGATGAAGATACTTGTCATGGAATTCTAGTTCAACTTCCACTTCCTAAACATATAAATTCAGAAAAAATACTGTTAAGCATAGCACCTGAAAAAGATGTGGATGGATTTCACCCTTATAATCTTGGAAAATTAGCTTCTGGAACACCAACATTTATTCCATGTACGCCTAAAGGGATAATGCGATTTTTTGAACATTATGCAATTGATATTTCAGGTAAGCACGTTGTGGTAGTGGGGAGGAGTAATATTGTTGGAAGACCGATATCTATATTAACAAGTTTGAAAAATAAATATAGCAATGCAACAACAACTATTTGTCATTCCGGAACACCCAATATTTATCATTATACTAAAATGGCTGATGTTATTATTCTCGCCTTAGGTTCACCAAATTTTTTAAAATCAGACCATATTAAGGATGGTTCAATAATAATTGATGTTGGAATCAATAGAATTAAAAATAACAATAATGACTACAAATTGGTAGGTGACGCAGATTACAATTCAGTAATAGATAAAGTAAGCGCTATAACTCCAGTCCCAGGCGGTGTTGGGCCCATGACGATAGCAATGCTAGTTGAAAACACTATTGAGGCATCAGAAAGGCTATTATAGCTTGAATATTGACTTAGAGAATAAAAGGGCAGTGGTTTGTGGAGGATCAGATGGTATTGGAAAATCTTGCGCTCAATTATTAGCACAAAATGGTGCAGATATTATAATAGTTGCTAGAAATAAAAATAAAATTAAGTCAGTTATCAAAGAATTAGACAGCTCAAAGAATCAACAACATAGTTATATTTGTTCAGATTTTAATCATCCAGAAAAACTTCAAAAAGAAATAGAAAAAAACCTCAAGGATAAGGTAGATATATTAATAAATAATAGTGGCGGTCCTCATGGTGGTCAATTGATAGAATCAGAAATAGATGAATTTCGCCTAGCTTTTGAAAGATTATTGGTTTCTAATCAAATAATGACAAAAGCTGTTGTTTCTAGCATGAAAAAACAAAAATATGGACGAATTATTAATATAATTTCAACATCAATCAAACAAGTAATTCCCGGCTTAGGTGTATCTAATACAATTCGGGGTGCCGTAGCACAATGGGCTAAGACATTAGCGCTGGAATTAGGCGAATTCAATATTACCGTTAACAATATTCTTCCAGGCTATACCAGCACGGAAAGATTAAATGAACTTGCCAATATGAAATCAAACTCTTTAAAAATATCAAAAGAAGAAATAAAAAACATATGGGCTGAATCCACAGCTCTTAATAGACTTGCAGATCCTATAGAAATTGCTAATGCTGCATTATTTTTAGCTTCTGAGGAATCTAGCTATATTACAGGTCATAATTTGGCAGTAGATGGGGGCAGGTACAAAGCGTAGTACGCCCGGAGGGATTTGAACCCCCGACCTTTGGAACCGGAATCCAACGCTCTATCCAGCTGAGCTACGGGCGCATGTAAAAAACTTATATATGTTAATTATGAAATTAATATATATAGTATCTTGTTAACGATTATTAATTTCTTTTGAAGTATTATTAATAAAATGAACAATAATCCTAAAATATTAAAGACGCAATTTCAAATCAATCCTGATATTACATTTTTAAACCATGGCTCTTATGGCGCATGCCCATTACCAGTATTTGAAGATTATCAAAAATGGCAAGAACTCATGGAAAGAGATCCTGTAAAATTCATGACAAAAGACGTCTATAAACATTTAAAAATATCACGTAATGAGCTAAGTAAATTCGTTAATTGCGATAAAGATGATATTGTATATTTTCCCAATCCTACTCATGCAGTTGCAAACATCATTAGCAATATATCGATAAACCCAGGTGATCAAGTTCTTACTACAAATCTAGAATACGGTTCTTGTGATAGAATGTGGTTTTTTCATGCAAATCAAAATCAATATGAGTATAAACAGTCAGAAATAAAACTACCCATTGAAGATGATGATTCATTTTTGGATAACTTTTGGAAGTATTCAAATTCCAATACTAAATATATATTTATAAGCCATATTACTAGTGGTACAGGTATGATATTACCTATTGAAAAAATTATGATCGAAGCGAAAAAAAGGGGAATTAGAACAATAATTGATGGTGCGCATGTTCCTGGTCATATAGATTTAGATATTAAAAAATTAGATCCAGATTATTATGTAGGCGCATGCCACAAATGGCTTTGCAGCCCTAAAGGTGTATCGTTTTTATATATAAAGAGAGAATTGCAAGATGAAATTCAACCATATTTAAAAAGTTGGGGATGGGGAGAGGAAATTCCTGAATTTAAAAACTCTACCGAAAAAAAGACTAATAGTCGATTTCAAAATATATTCCAATGGCAAGGAACTAGAGATATGAGTGCTTTTATATGCGTTCCTGCAGCTATAGAATTTCAAAAATTATATAAATGGGCTGAAATTAGAGATCGCTGTAATAAAATGATTATTGATGCAAGAAATAGAATAACAGAAATTACCAAAATACCAAAAATTTGCCCTGATGAATATTTAGGTCAGATGACAACTATAATATTTCCATTTAATGATCATATTAAATTAAAAGAGACTTTGTATAATGATTATAATATTGAAATACCAACTTATACTAAAGATGGGTATACTGCATTTAGAATATCTCTACAGGGTTATAATAATCAAAAAGATGTTGATATACTTAT
>CAYLUE010000101.1:0-3423 GCA_964386795.1 uncultured bacterium | reverse complement strand
CATTGATACTAAGAGTTCCCGCTGTTGGATACCTAACATGACCTATACCAATGTTACCTCTCAATCTAGTCATGTGTTTTTCAGTAAACACATCATTAACTAAACCATTGTTCTTTCTTAGACAAAGCACTCCGTTATCATCAGTCATGATGCCGGCTGAATCCTGTCCTCGATGTTGTAAAACAGTTAGTGCATCATAGATTTCCTGATTAACAGGTCTGGTGCTGACAATACCAACAATTCCACACATTCAATATACCCCTTAGGTGTTGAATTAATATGAAGAGATAATTATAAGTTCTTTATAATAATATTTTTAAAGAAATTTAAAATATCTTCAGCTGACTCAAGAAAAACTGAACCCTTTACCCAAGATTCTTCATATAAGAAAGTATCTTGTATTAGAGCCATGAAAAAGGCAACCAGGATCAGAGCTCTAAAAAAACCAAATATTAAACCAATAAACATATTTCCAGGAAAGTTGGTCTTAACAATTTTCATCAAAGCTTTTTTCAAGAGACTTCCTGTTACAAGCGCTAAGATGAGAATAACTAATCTCAATATCCATAAGCGTAGAATCTCAGTTTTGATGAATGCAAAAACTAATGGATAAAAAATACTATCAAGGTTAAAAGTTGCAAAAAAAGCAAACACCCAGATGAGTACTGATAAGACTTCAGAAAAAAATCCACGAAAGGCGCCATAAAGAGATGACAATAGAACAATAAGTAAAAGTGTAAAATCAAAAATTGTTAACTGCTCTAAAATCATTTTATTCTTTTATTATTGATACTTTATATCCTTTTTTCTCCAGTTTTTTTATAGCATTTGATAAATTATCGCCTTCATCATTCGAATATACTCTAACTCTATATATTTTTGTATCTGATATTGTCTTCTTAACAATGTACGGGTTTAATCTCATTCTTTTTAATGACTCTGCAAATAACATAGCCTCTTCTATTTTTTGAAATGACTTTACCTGAACTATCCATAAAGCCTTAGAATTCAAAACTGCGTCATCATAAAAATACTTCTGTTCGGGTATTAATGATTCGTTATTATTTTGGAGTTCATAACTATATTCTTCAATAAGTAAGACCCCTTCTGAATTGAATGTAACCACCAAAAATAAAGTTATTAAAGATGTTAATACTAGAAACCCAATAATTCTTTCTTTCATAATTTAATTCTTATTTTCAAGCCACTGAATGCATGGACCTACTATTTCAAATGATCCAGTTACTATAACAGCATTATAATTGTGATTGATTGTTTCTATATATTCAAATGCCTCATCAGGATAATTTAGAACTGTTATATTAAACAATCCTTTCTCAGAAAGTCTTTTTGATATTTCATCTCCTGATAAAGATCTGGGTGTATTCATTGTACAAACTACCCATTTCGCTACTATATCTTCAAAAAGGCTAACAAATTCCTCCAAGTCTTTATCTTTCATTAAACTAACAATCATTATGTTTTTATCTGTTAATTCTATGGTTCCAAGTCGTTCTCTAAAATTAATTGCTGCGTTTGGATTATGAGCTACATCTAAAATCCATGGAATTCTATAATCAAAAATCTGGAATCTGCCAGGTATTGAAAAACTATCTAATAATTGATTTAAAGCTTCAGTCTTAGGCAATAGGTCTGGATTACAGGCTTCAATTGACATGAGAGCTATTGCTAAATTATTCTTCTCTCCTTGAGCCCAGTGATCTGGGATTTTTATTTTCTCTATTGTTTTACTCTTACTTGACCACACAGAACCATTAACTCCATTACTTAGTGAAAAATCATCTCCTATGAGATAAAAATCTGTATTTTCCCTATTAGCTATCTCACCAATAATTTCTCCAGTATTTAAAGCCCCGCAAACACAAGGTGCATTAGAGGAGATGATCCCAGCTTTCTCACTGGCTATTTCATTAACTGTATTCCCTAGCCACTCTTGATGATCAAGAGCAATATTAGTTATAATTGAAACATTAGGATTAAGGATATTTGTTGCATCAAGTCTTCCTCCTAGTCCAACCTCAATAATCCAAGCATCACACGGGAACTTCTTTAGAGACAAAAATGCAGCTAGGGTTCCATACTCAAAATATGTAAGCGGTACATCACCTCTTACACTCTCAATTTCAATAAATGAATCAATGAAATCAGTATCTTCTAAAGGCTTATTATTGTAAGTAACTCTTTCGTTATATTTTTTAAGATGAGGTGAGGTATACATTCCCACATTTAAACCTTTTAAACGAAGAATAGAGTTTAATAAATGAACTGTAGTTCCCTTGCCATTAGTTCCAGCAACCAAGTAAATATCTATTTCTGGTTGGTTAAATCTTATCTTTTCTTTGACTTCTTGAATGCGATCTAGACTAAGATCTATCTGATTTGGATTAAGGTTTTCTTGCCAATTAAGCCAATCATCTAATGACCAATTTGATCTATTCATAATAAATTTCTCATACAACATAGAAATAGGTCTGCTTGAGAGCCTATAAACTATGAAGTTAGAATTTAATCTCTAAAAGGGTTGCCTTGAACAGCATCGTCTGGAACTACCGAGATAATTGCAGTAGTTTCTCTTCCAAACATTGGGAAATCTCTTAAAATTTCCACAGTTGCTATCCTTCCTGCTTTTTTATATACCAATATAATTTGTTCGGAAACTGTTGAGGAAATCATTCGCCAACCACCTGGTGATATTTCTTCTGAAAAGAAAATTAGCATTTCTGCTGGTGACAATGGGGCTTTAATCGTAATTTTTCCTGACCACCCTAAACCTGAGCCTTGAATGACTGTTTTTTCCTCCATAATATCGGAAGATTCTGGCAATGGTATATCTGAAAGTAAATAGGCAATGATAAGCTTAGTGTCTACTTCACCACGATCAGTCCAAATGTCGCTGTCTTCCATAATGCGGCCACAAGAGCCCAGAAAAATTAGTAGTGAAAGAATGGATAAGGTTTTTAAATTTTTCATTTTTATTATTAGAACAGAATTTTTTAATAAATACTATTGTGTTTATTTAATTAACTAACATGCTTATTAATTTAGATATTGTCTCTCTCATTTGCCTTCTATCAACTATCATGTCAATAGCTCCTTTCTCCATCAAAAACTCACTTTTTTGAAACCCTTCTGGTAAAGTTTCTCTGACTGTTTGCTCAATAACCCTAGGTCCCGCAAAACCTATTAATGCTCCTGGTTCAGCAATATTAATATCTCCAAGCATTGCGATACTTGCAGAAACTCCTCCAGTTGTTGGGTCAGTCAATACAGATATGTAAGGTATCTTTGCATCAGCCAATTCTACTAAAGCAGTGGTTGTTTTAGCTAATTGCATTAGTGAAAGAAAGGCTTCTTGCATTCTCGCACCCCCGCTTGCACAAAAACAAACCAATGGAACTTTGG
>CAYLUE010000100.1:0-3458 GCA_964386795.1 uncultured bacterium | reverse complement strand
GGAGAGATTCGAACTCCCGACCCCCTGCTCCCAAAGCAGGTGCGCTAACCGGACTGCGCCACACCCCGATAATTTATTTACTTCAATTGGGTGAGTGATGGGACTTGAACCCACAGCCTCCGGTGCCACAAACCGGTGCTCTAACCAGTTGAGCTACACCCACCATACAAACTTATAAATCTCACATATTGAAGCCGGCTAAGTTAGTATTATTGTCACTAGTAGTGAAAAAGAATTTTTTATTATCTAATAATTAGCTATCGATTCAAATTTGATGATTATGTTGTAATTTTATACATGCGCCTGTTAACTAGATACATACTTAAACAACTTATGATGCCATTTGTGTTCTCGGTCTTGATCATTGTTTTTGTCCTTTTTACCCAATTTCTTCTTCGCGCTATAGATAGATTTATTGGGAAAGGCCTTGATGTTGGGACCATTTTTGAGTATTTGTTTTTGAATTTAGGATGGATTGCGGCTTTATCTGTTCCAATGGCAGTTCTAGTTGCAGCTCTAATGTCATTTGGTCAATTTTCTGAAGATAATGAGATTACAGCAATGAGGGCATCTGGCATAAGCTTTAATACCATTATAAGACCAGCTATTCTTTTCGGCATGACGGTCTCTATTATTCTCATTCTATTTAACTCATTTATTATGCCTGAAATGAATTTTAAAGCAAGAATGCTATCGGGGGATATATATCGTAAACGTCCGGATCTAAATATTGAACCTGGTTATTTTATGGATGACCTTCCAAAGTATAGCATGATCATCCGCGATAAAGAAGGTGATACGTTAAAAGATGTTAGAATTTTCAGCAAAGGCTCAAGTGAAACACAAACGAGTATCCATTCACAAACAGGTGAACTCTCAACAATAGATGATGCAATTGTTCTGGATATGTTTAACGGAGAAATTCATGAACTGGATACCCGTGATTATGGCAACTACAGAAGAATAGAATTTGAGAAGCATAAAATAACAATTGCTGCTGATGATCTTTTTTTGAATCGACGCGATACCACCAGTAGATCAGATAGGGAAATGACTGTCGCAATGATTTTTGATAAGCAAGAAAATATATCAAATCGAATTAACATTGTTAAGTCAAGGATTGGGCGTGCATTTGCTAGGACTGGATTAGACAGTATTGTACCCGGCAATTTTGAAGAATCTCAATTAATTTTATCTGATTACAAAAATACCTATAGCTCAGATTCTTCTTATACAACTGATCAAAAATATAAAAAAGAAAAAGATATCAATATTGCTGAACGCCAACTTCGCAATGAATATAATTTGCTTAGAAGCTATGCTAAATCAAGCAATAAGTATGCGGTTGAACTGCATAAAAAATTCTCACTACCAGTAGCCTGTATTTTATTTGTTATGACTGGCGCATCCTTAGGAGTATTGTTTAGAAGAGGTGGCTTTACCATTGCAGTTGGTCTTTCCTTCGGATTTTTTCTTACCTATTATATATTAATGATCGGCGGAGAAGACTTAGCTGATCGTAATTATGTTTCACCTGTGGTCGGGGTGTGGTCTCCTAATATCATATTATTAATTATCTCGCTGTATCTTATGCTGCATACAATTCGAGAACAAGCACCATTAAAATTCAATTTTAATTTTATTAAAAGATTCATGAAAAAGAATGAACGCAACGCAGATCATCAATAAAAAATGTAGCGGCGATCCATTATCAGATAGCGAATTAGAGCTGGTAATCCATTCATATATTGAGAGTAAGATTGATGATGCTCAGATGACAAATTTTTTAAAATCTGTCAAAAAGAATGGAATGAGCAAAAATGAAACTATTTCGCTAACACGCATCATGATCGAATCGGGAGAAACAATCGATTTCTCCCAAAATAAATCATTTATAGCTGATAAACATTCAACCGGAGGAATTGGAGACAAGGTCTCCTTGGTGCTAGGTCCGATAATGGCCTGTTTAGGAATTTCGGTCCCAATGTTAGCTGGGCGAAGCCTTGGCCATACAGGAGGTACGATCGATAAACTTGAAACTATCCCCAATTTTAACACCAATCTTCCTATTAATGAATTTAAGAGAAATGTGGATCAATCCGGACTCTGCATAATGGCACAAACAAATTCCATATGTCCAGCGGACAAAAAAATTTATGCACTTCGAGATGTAACCGATACGATCGATTCTGTACCACTAATTTGTGGTTCAATCATGAGCAAGAAAATATCCGAAGGAATCGATGGGCTTGTATTAGATATTAAGATTGGGAACGGTGCATTTATGAAAAAATTATCCGATGGAAAAATCTTGGGGTCCATGCTAAAATATGTTGGCGATTCATTTAATGTCTCTACAGATATAGTTTTTTCAAATATGGATCAGCCGCTTGGAAAAACAGCAGGTATGTGGTGTGAGGTTCTTGAATCAATCAACGCCCTTAAAGGAGATGGGGCTGACGATCTATTAAAGGTATCTTTTGAACTGGGTAGCAAACTTATGCTGCAAGCAGGCCTTGTAGAAACAATTGATCAAGCGATTGAAGCTCAAAACAGTGCTATTTCATCTGGAAAAGCTTATGAAAAATTTGAAGAAATGGTTTCTAATCAATATGGTCAAATTGATGACGCAGCTAAAGTAAATCAACCTTTATTTATCAAAGAGATAGTTAGCGATAAAGAAGGGTTTCTTAAATCTTATGACTCCACAACAATTGGCTGGGCTGCTGTAGAGATGGGATGCGGGAGGAAAAATAAATCGGACACGTTAGATAATTCTGCAGGAATTGAATTCCATCATAAAATAGGAGACCATGTTAACAGAGGGGATATTATTTTTCGCTATTACAATTCAAATGAAGGCAAACTAGAGCAAGCTAAAAAGATGCTTCATAGGGCATTCTCAATAAGTGAGAAGAAGGCGAAAAGCCCTAAATTAATTTATACTGCTTAATTGACCCTATGCACTTTACAAACCTGGGAAGGTTCGGTTCCTTTAATAAATATTTCAGTTTCCACTGGACATAAATTGGTTGGCCTATCTTTAGTCGTTGAGCAAATAACATTATCAATTACACCTTTGGGCCGCTCAAAGCTTTTTCGCTTTAATCCTAAAGTGTCATGAGCTGCTGCCATAAAGCTAGCCCATGCTGGCAATGCTGCGCGCGATCCATCCTGACCTTCTCCTAAGCTTACCCTTGGGTCATCAACCCCCATCCATACTCCAGCAGCGATCTGTTTTGAAAAACCTACAAACCAGGCATCGGTCCAATTTTGAGTGGTACCTGTTTTCCCACCAGCTGGGTGATAAAAATTATATTTCCATCTTGCGCTTCCCCCTGTCCCCTTGTCAAGTACTGTTTGCAGCATTGATGTCATCACATATGCAGATTCTTCTCGTAAGACTTCTTCTCTAATAGGAAAATATTCTTTTATCACATTTCCATAGCGATCCTCAA
>CAYLUE010000099.1:0-3517 GCA_964386795.1 uncultured bacterium | reverse complement strand
TATTGTACGCTGTTATCTACAATGATGTCTTGTGAAAAGATTGTACTTAGAATAAAGTTGAATAAAATAAAATTGTATGTGGATATCATATGATGATTTCAATAGAAGAATAAATTCTTTTATTACCTTATTTAGTTATTAATTAAGAAGCCGAAATTTAATAAACAGATAGATATTTAGACAATATTGATTAGCGGAGAGAGAGGGATTCGAACCCCCGATATCTTAAGGATATACCGCATTTCGAGTGCGGCGCATTCAACCAGGCTCTGCCATCTCTCCAAAAGAAAAGCCTCACAGTTTGTGAGGCTTTTATTATTTATTAACAAATATTATTTATGATAATATTGCACAAATTCCTTTAATCTCATCAAGATCTTGTCTCATTTCTGTCTTTTCAGGACCATCTGGCATACAATCATAAAGGGCTTCAGCCTTTTCAATGACTTTGTCACAGTTAGCCTTGGTTGCGTTTGCTTCAAAAGCATCACTAGCTGCATCCATTTCCACCATGATTGTTGCGCAATTTGCTGCATTACTAGCTTCTTCTTTTTCATCTTCACAAGCAGTGGCAAATAATAATAAAAATGGTAATATATGTATTTTAGAAAATTTCATGATTTATCCTTTTTTTATATTTGATGTCTTCCTTTGAATTTCAAAAAAATCATGGATAATTGAAAGACATTCTTTTTCCATGACCCCTCCTTGAACAGCAGTTGCGTTATTTAAATGTGAATCCCCGCATAATTGATATAGGGATCCGCAGCAACCCATCTCTTTATCGTAACAACCAAACACAACCATCTTGATTCTTGCATTAATAATTGCACCGGCACACATAGCGCATGGCTCTTTGGTTACATACAGCGTGCAATCATTCAATCTCCAGTCTTCAATCGTATTGGCTGCTGCTGATAAAGCTATAATTTCAGCATGCGCTGTAGGGTCATTGAGTTGTTCGCGCTGATTATAGCCCTTACCAATTATTTTGCCGTTTAACACTACAACAGCTCCTACGGGTATTTCATCTAAATCGTATGCTTTTTGGGCCTGAAAAAGCGCTTGCTTCATCCAGGAGGGATGATGTTTATTCATGGTAAATATTGTTATCGGAGTTGATCTTGAAGGCTTTTAATCTGCTCAGCAACTTTCTGCCTTCCTGTTAGCGTAGAATAGTCATTGATTATATTATTTGATAAGCCAAGGGAGTCTAATACGACTTTCAAATGCTTATGAGTGGAATCGAATTTTGCAAGCGCAAAATAGGATGCAGCCAACGTAACGCGTAGATCAAGCCAGTTTAATGTAGAATCATGACTAAATGCCCATGGATGCCATGTAGGTGGATTAGGATTTGTTAATGTCGAATCAACTAAAGCAGATCCAAATACAACAGCCTCTTTATTATTTCCTTTTGCGTGATAGGCAAATGTTAATCCAGCTAAAATCTCTAGATGAACATTGGCTTCTTTCAATTGATCTTCTTCATCTTTTGCATCATCATAATATAGTATTTCATTATTTGGGTAGGGGTAAGTTAATCCTCGATGAAATGTTCTGATCGCACCAATATTTTCAGTGTCCAAACTATCCATTTCTAAAAGCCTAGCGTAAGACCAGCCTAAGCCATTATATCCATCTTTCCATTTTTTATCTGTAGTGATTGAATTATAAAACCACTCCTTGCTTTTTAGGTAATCTTTCTGTTCAAATATTTCCCAACCATAGGATGATTCATCTTCAGATGTAACGACATAATTCTTCCTACAGCCATCTGTAAGCAATAGTGATACAGTAATAATAAAATAGATGAATGGTTTTTTCATAATACGCTTCATCGCATCAACATAATCTTTTTAGTTTCAGCTCTTCCATTATCTGTCATCAGATTTACAAAATAAATTCCAGAGGAAACTGGAATATCGTTTTGATCTTTTCCGTTCCATTTTACGCGATAGCGACCCATACCCTGCTGTTCATTAATCAGGGTTTTGATATTACGTCCAAGAATGTCATAAACGGTAATATTGACACGCTGATTAGGACCATCGATAAATCCTAAATCGTATTCTATCGTTGTGGATGGATTAAATGGATTTGGATAATTCTGATGCAACGATGTTTGCCCGGGAACGATGAGTGTCTTTGGACCTATCTTAAAATAACCCATTTTATCGGTATATGCCATGATCTGACCATTTTCATTATAAGATGGCAGCTCGATCCAGCCTATACCTACAGATCGTTGATATATTGCTAATTCTTTTTCTTCAGATAATAATGATACTTGAACAGATTTTTTAAATCGTGACGACTCATTACCTAGTAAATAAGATGCCTTATCGTTAAAGTGTGGTTCAAATAACGATGAATCTAAGATCATTAAGGTTTGATCGTAATCCACAGAGCCGGTTCTACCCAATACACCAAATCGACCATCCGCACTTGACCCGGACCAGTTGCCATAGGTTTTTGCTAAGGTAAAAGTTATGTTTTGAGTAGGTAAGGTTGTGTCACCTACAGTACCCTTAGCGTATATGTCGAATGCACGCTCCTTAATACCTCCCCTGATATAGTGATAACCTATATAGGTATATGCGGCCGCTGTATCCAAACGTATAATTTCAGATTGAACTTTCAAACTGATGTCCTTTGTAGAAGCTAGCGAATCTATAAGAAAAATCTCATAGTAATCGGTAAACGCATTGTTTTGGACAACGTACATGCGGATCTCAGGACGAGGTACACGTTGGATTTTAACAGAAAATGTATCTTTAGCAACACTTCCTGAATCATCAGCGGCCGTAATTTCAAATTGTATTCTATTGCTTAATGTATCTTTGGGGCTCCACAAGCCTTCTCTGAGCACGTTAACTTGCGCTGGTATATCTGCTGGTTGATAATCATACCATAGTGCTTGTGGTTTAAAGTTGACGGGTTCGTTCTTCCCTCGAGAAATATAAAATACAGTATCACCTCTAATACTGTCTTTTGGTGTCTTAATCTTAACCTTATCCGAATAAGTTAAGGGTAAGATAGACACCGTAAGTAGCGTGTCATCTGTATCAATTAAATAATTTGCAAAGTCTAGTGAAATAGAATCACTTTCTGTTACAACAGTATCTCTTAATCCACTCCACACAGGGGGATCATTTTTTGGATTGATAAAGAATGGAATTGTATCCTTTCCGGTGAGACCGCCAGGGTCAATCACGGTAAATTCTACCATCATACTATCGAGCGTATAATAATTCGTATCCAGAGACGTGGTGTCTGTGGGCATTATCCAGGCATACGTGGTGTCGGTAAACACATCCCCTATCTTACTGGTCGAATCTACCTTAACTGGATCTTTTAGATCAGAGATGCCAGCGGGATAGATCAAATATGCATCATTTTTTTGCATGATAGTTGACCTAGGATATTCATCGATTAAATTGCTTAAAAATATCTTTTTGAAATCCATACTAACCGGAGATAAAAACCCAATCTTTGCAGTGGGATATCCCGGATT
>CAYLUE010000098.1:0-3540 GCA_964386795.1 uncultured bacterium | reverse complement strand
AATAATGGAGGCGTCAGCCCATCTCCTACTGTAGTGCAAAATGCATTAAAGAGACATCTAGATTTTTCAAATACATCTCCAGCATATTCAATGTGGAAAATCTTAGAGCCACAAAAAGAAACGGTTCGTAAAAGAATGGCTAGATTTTTTAACTGCGATACGGAAGAAATTGCCCTAACTCGAAATGCCTCTGAAGGCTTGCAGATTTGTCAAAATGGATTTGATTTAAAACCTGGGGATGAAGTACTTACAACTACGCAAGATTATGGACGGATGATTGCTACCTTTAAACAAAGAGAATGTCGCGATGGGATAGTAATGAAACAATTCAAAATCCCAATACCTGCGGAAAACGAAAATGAGATTGTAAGGTTATTTGAAAAAAATATTACTCCAAAAACAAAAGTGATTTTGATGTGCCATATGATCAATATCACCGGTCAAATATTACCGGTAAAAAAAGTTGTTAGAATGGCCCGCAAGCGCAATATACCCGTAATTGTTGATGGAGCACATACTTTTGCGCATTTTGATTTCAATCTTAACGATCTAGACTGTGACTACTATGCTACTAGTTTGCATAAATGGCTTTCAGCCCCTTTTGGCACAGGCATGCTATATGTTCGTAAAAATAAAATAGAAGATCTTTGGCCAATGCAAGCCGCTTGGAGTGACGATTGCGCGAATGATGATATTAGAAAATTTGAAGAAATCGGAACACACCCCTGCCCCAATAAAATAGCCATTGGTGATGCACTTACTTTCCATCAAGGGATTGGCAGTAAGAATAAAGAGGAAAGACTGATTTATCTAAGAGATCGATGGGCCAAAAGACTATTAAAAAATGATAGAATTAAATTACACACAAGTTTAAAGCCTGGTAAAAGCTGTGCAATTGCAACCGTTGAAATTGAAGGTATTGATACCTCTGCTGTAGCAAAAGAGCTTTGGGATAAATATAGAATTTTTGTTGTTGCGATTAATCATCCTGAGTTTACAGGTTGCCGAGTAACTCCTCATGTATATACTACCATTGAAGAGATTGATAGATTTGCCGATGCTATGGAAAATATTGCCAACAACGGCATTGATTCATAACCCAATAAATTTATAACCAACCCTTTTGGGGATGATGAAAAAAGCTGTTATTTTATTATCTGGTGGACTGGATTCCGCTACATGCCTTGCTATCGCCAAGGAGGAAGAATTTGGTCTTTACGCATTATCATTTAGATATGGACAACGCCATCAATTTGAAATTGGTGCTGCAAAAGAATGCGCCCGATCACAACACGTTGAGAATCATATTATTTTAGATATCGATCTAAGGGCATTTGGAGGATCAGCGTTGACTGATAATATAGAAGTTCCAAAAGATAGAGATACATTATCCAATACTAATGAAATACCAATTACATATGTCCCAGCGAGAAATACCATATTTCTGTCTTTTGCTCTCGCTTATGCGGAAACAATTAATTCTAAAGATATTTTTATCGGGGTGAATGCTTTGGATTATAGCGGCTATCCTGACTGCAGACCCGAATACATTGAATCATTTGAAACGATGGCAAACCTAGCTACAAAAACAGGGGTTGAGAGTAAATCAAAAATCAATATTCATACTCCCTTGATTGATTTAAGTAAAAAGGGAATAATCGAAAAAGGTACTTCCCTTGGCGTTGACTATGGCATTACACACTCATGTTATGATCCTAATCACAATGGAATTTCTTGCGGTCTCTGTGATGCGTGCAAGCTTAGAAAGCAAGGGTTCAGGAGTGCAAAAATAGATGATCCTATCACATACGCTGATTAAATGTATACGGTAAAAGAAACATATTTCACAATTCAAGGTGAAGGTTTTCATACAGGTAGATCTGCGGTCTTTGTTCGCTTTACTGGCTGCAATCTATGGAGTGGACATGAAAAAGATCGCGCAACAGCAACATGTACATTTTGCGATACGGACTTTATTGGAACCGATGGCCCCGGAGGTGGAAACTTTGAAACGGCTAATGAATTGACCAATCATATCCTATCTAAGTGGCCAAAGGAAACTGGATCAAACCCTTTTGTAGTCTGCACAGGTGGTGAGCCGCTTCTTCAAATTGATGATCAGCTCATCGGTGCCTTACACAAACATAAATTTGAGATTGCTATAGAAACCAATGGGACCATTAAGCCTCCAGGGGGAATTGATTGGATATGCGTCAGCCCAAAAGCTTCCAGTAATTTGTTAATAACTAAAGGCGATGAGCTAAAATTGGTTTATCCTCAAGAGGGCGCAGAGCCTTCAAAGTATGAAGGTTTAGAATTTGATTATTTCTCTTTACAGCCAATGGATAGCGAAAATCTTGAGGAAAATACCAATAAAACGATTGAATATTGCAATGAACATCCCCTTTGGAGACTAAGCCTTCAAACCCATAAATTTTTGGGTATACCTTAATACCTATAATGGAAATATATAAAGACATCACATTTGAAGCAGCCCATCTGCTTCCGAACCTACCGGATGGGCATAAATGCCGCAGGCTGCATGGGCATTCTTTTTTAGTAAGAATCACTTTAGATGGACCGGTTGAAAAAGAGATTGGTTGGGTCAAAGATTTTTCAGAAATAAAAAAAGTATTTATGCCTATATATGATCAGTTAGATCATCGATACCTAAATGATGTTAAAGGACTGGAAAATCCAACAAGTGAAAACTTGGCAAAATGGATTTGGAATAAATTAAATGGGCAATTGGAATATCTTACTGCAATAGAGGTTAAAGAAACATGCACCTCTGGGTGTATATATAGAGGCGAAGATGACTAAAGCTGAAGGAAAATATTTTGAATTTGATGATGAAGATCAAATCAATCCAGATTTTTTGGAGACCTTTTCTTTTGATAGTCCAAATCAATATATTGCAACGGAAACCGATGAGTTCAGCGCGGTATGTCCATTTAGTGGTCTTCCGGATCTAGCATATGTAAAAATTGAATACTACCCAACTGGTGGTAAATGCATCGAGTTAAAATCGTTGAAATACTATTTTGTCAGTTTTAGAAATGTTGGTATTTATCAAGAAGGTGCTACAAAAAGAATTTATTTAGATTTAAAAAATGTACTGGCTACAGAAAAAGTCAAAGTGACAACAATTTATAACACGCGAGGCGGGTTTGACACGACGTGCATTGAGGGAAAATTGGATTAGTATTTTTGGTATGAATCGCAAGGCATTTTAGTTAATTTCGTTACCTCTTTTTTATTAGAAAAGAAAAAAATGAAGAATTCAGTAAAAAAAAATGATAGAATAGCCAGAGGGGCTGGACTAGGATTGACCTTCGGGATAATCTTTGGTGCAGCAACTGATAATATAGGGCTTGGTATAGCATTGGGTTTAGCATTAGGTGCGGGCATAGGTTCTACACAACAGAATAAAGCTAAATCAAAATAAAAAGAGTAAGTATCAGCGAGCCGGTAGCTCAGTTGGTAGAGCAGTGGCCTTTTAAGCCATTGGCCGTGAGTTCGAGTCTCACCCGGCTCACT
>CAYLUE010000097.1:0-3719 GCA_964386795.1 uncultured bacterium | reverse complement strand
TAATTGATAAATTTCCATGTTTAATCATCTCCTGGTTTCCAATCTTCATATCTTTCCTGGAGCCTTTGCATTCCGGAGATCCATCTATCTCTATCATTGCCTTTTCGAGATACGTATTCCAAAACTTCGGCATGTGGTGTTACTAAGAAACGTTCTTTTTCAATAGCATCTAAAACATCTGCTGCAGCTACTTCAGGTTCGATCATTCCATCTACGCCAGCAACTCCTGCTCCTTGTGCGGTCATGGCTGTTCTCACAGCTTGAGGACAAAGACATGAAACGCCTATACCTTTATTTCCATAAGTGATTTTAAGCCATTCTGCAAAACTAACTGCTGCAGCTTTGGTAACCGAATAACCAGCTGCTCCTATCTGCGTTAAAAGACCAGCTGCGGATGCAGTGCTCATTAAATGCCCCTCACCACGTTCTAACATTTGCGGCAAAACATTTTTAGCTGCAAATATATGAGATTGAACATTTACTTCCCATATGTTTTGCCAATCCGAAGTTTCAACTTCAAAAAGTCCAGGCACACCACCAATCCCAGCATTTGAGCAGAAAATATCTACACCACCAGATAAAGAATTTGCTTCTTTAATTACATTGATTATGTCTTCTTCGACTCCTACATTAGCTTGAACCGCTAATCCTCCAATAGAATCTGCAGTATCTTTTGCTCCATCCAAGTTCATGTCCACACAAACCACTGATTCAGCTTCAGCCCCATTAAAGGCTTCGCATAATGCTTTTCCTATTCCACTAGCGGCACCAGTTACAACTACTCTTTTTCCTTTTACTTGCATTAATCTAATCCTAATTCTTTTATGGCTTCTTCCCTCATTAGTTTTTTCGCTGTTTTACCAGAAGCAATTCTTGGTAATTCATCTTCTTGAAACCACATGCGTTCAGGAATTTTAAACTTAGCTATTTTTCCATCTAAGAAAGACGATAATTCAGCTTCATCCAAAGTTTTTCCTGGTTTAAGGGCAATTCTTGTAACTAGGCTTTCTCCTAAGCGCTCATCAGGTATTCCAAATACAGAAGCTTCCGCAACAGCTGGATGCTCAGCAATAACGCCCTCAATCTCTAAACACGCAATGTTTTCTCCTCCTCTAATGACAATATCTTTAATTCTGTCTTTAATGAAAACAAAACCATCTTCATCAACGCAACCTACATCACCGCTTCTAAACCAGCCTTCAGAATCCATAGCTTCTTTAGTTGCTTCCTCATTTTTCCAATAACATCTAAAATTAGAAGCAGATCTAATAGCTACTTCACCCAATTCACCAGTTTCCACTTCATTACCTTCTTCATCTAAAATTTTAATTTCATGAACTAAAGGGGTAGGAAATCCCGCAGAATCAGGTTTACTGTAAAGAAGTTTTCCGCTTGCATTTGTTCCTGCAGCATTCGTTTCAGTTAACCCATATCCAACACCAGCCGCTTTAGTTGGGTGATTTTTTTCTTGATCCTTAATTTGTTCAGGTGGTCTAGCGGCTCCACCACCACTTAACATGGCTAAACTTGAAACATCTATATCTGGGTTTTCTTCACTGGTTCTCAATATGTCTTGATTCATTGTAGGTACGCCAGAGAAGGAAGTGACTTTGTATTTTTCAATAAGTTCAATTGCTTTGAGAGGGTCCCATTTATACATCAGAACCATTTTTGTTGCTGATAATAAAGACAACAGAAAATTAGAATGGGAACCAGTTACATGAAATAAAGGTACGGCTGCTAGAGTGCACGGTTTTTCTGGCTGCGGAAAGGTCGGACCATCACTTTCTAAACTTCCAGCTAATGTAGCGAGGAATGCCCAAGCTACAGGTGTATTTATAATTGATCTATGTGTAGCAACAACTCCTTTAGGGTATCCAGTACTTCCTGATGTGTACATGATGCTAGCATCATCTTCAGGACCAACTTCAACCACAGGAAAGCTTTCTTTAGATTCTACTACTTCATCAAAATTAACAGCATTTTCATATGCACTAGCATCGCAACGAACAGCTATTCTTGGTATGTCTTCAACAAAACCTTTAAGTCTTTCAAGTCTCTCATCGTCTCCTATAAATAGCTTAGATTCGCTATGAGTAATGCCATAATCTAATTCTTCACCTTGCCACCAAGAATTTAATGGAACTGCAATAGCGCCTATCGAAGTAACCGCCATATAACTATATATCCATTCTGGATAGTTTCTCATGGAAAAAGAAACTGAATCTCCTTTCTCTATGTTATAAGTTTCCTGCAAAACATGGGCAAGACCAGCAGCTTTATTTAGGACCTCTTGGTAACTATATGACTCATCTTCATAAGCTAAAAAGTCCCATTCACCATGAATTAAAGCAAATTGAAAATATTCACCTAAAGTTTTTGGGGCACTGGCAAAGGTGTTATAAGTATTTCCTCTAATTGTTTCTTCTTTTAATTCGAATAAGCCTTCTTTAGTCAGTTCTTTAGCTAAAGCTTCTCGGTTTTCTTTTTTTAAAAATTCGTCTACATGCATTTTACTTTCCTGTAAATTTGGCCTCTCTCTTTTCTACAAAGTGAGCGACACCTTCTTTAAAATCCTCTGATCCAAAACTATCAAGCATTGCTTGCATAGAGCTCTCAAGATTCTCACCTATAGTTTCTCCTTGGGCATTGTATATTTGCTCTTTCATAATCCTCAATGATCTAGGAGAGACATTCTTAGCTAAATCTTTAGCGTATTCAAAAACAGCATCATCAAAATCAGATTCCGAAAATGTTCTGTTTACTATCCCCATCTGTTCAGCCTCATCCGCTGTAAATTTTCTAGAAGAGAATAAGATATCGTTAGCTCTCGCTATTCCAACCAGTCTTGGAAGAATCCAACCCACACCCCATTCTGCTATTAGTCCTCTTTTTGAAAAAGCACTAGAAAAAACCGCACCTTCTTTAGCGAATCTTATATCTGCATAAAGAGCCATAATAAAACCTACTCCGGCTGCAGGACCGTTTATAGCTGCAATTATTGGTTTAGGTACTGTGGGGAAGTAGCTAAATCCTCCATCAAAACCTTTAACTCCATTTGTGGCATAGTTTCTTTCTTCTGCTTCTAATTGCGATCCTTGAGCTTCTCCTTGGCTTGTTGCAGCAAGGCCATCCATATCAGCCCCTGCACAGAAGCCTCTGCCAGCTCCTGTAATTATAATTACCTTTACCTCATCATCTTTAGCTGCATCGTCTAGTTTTTCCTTTAGACCAGCCCTAATTTCGTCATTGACCGCGTTTAGTCGGTCAGGTCTATTCATTGTAACTATTGCTACACCTTCTTTCTTTTCATATAAAACTGCATTATTCATATTTATCTCCTTATTAAGCTGTGGAGCCACCGTCTATTACTAACGTATGCCCGTTGACAAAAGTACCCGCTTGGGAAGCTAGGAAAACAGCTGCTCCTCCTATTTCATCGGGCTCTCCAATTCTTCTTAGAGGGCATCCAGCTGTTGATGCTTTAAGAATTTCTGGATTTTCCCACAAGGCTCTAGCGAAGTCTGTTTTAAAGAGACCAGGCGCTATTGCATTGGTTCTTACATTGTGAGGTCCAAATTCAGCTGCAAGGTTTTTAACCAGCATAATATCTGCAGCCTTGGAAATATTGTATGTTCCTATGACTGTGCTTGATTGCAGTCCGCCAATAGAAGAGACAATGATGATACTCCCATCTTTTCTTTCAACCATTTCTGGAA
>CAYLUE010000096.1:0-3727 GCA_964386795.1 uncultured bacterium | reverse complement strand
AATCTGTTGTACGTAATGCGTACCGGGGGTTCGAATCCCTCCCTCTCCGCCACACATAGATTCTATTACATCCCACAACATCCATTTGTAGCCTACCATCCCAGTAATTTACTGGCTAAGCGCCTACCATAGTCCTACAACTTCCTATAATATTCTATTGATTCTTGCATACATTAGGGGGTATAATTGGGGGTATAAATTATTTATTTACCCCAATTTACATATAATTGAGAGAGTATGCCTTCAGATAAACTTACTGAACTTGGAATAAAAAAGTCTAAGTCAGGTATTAAAGAAAAAAAATTATTTGATGGACAGGGACTATATCTACTCCTTCATCCTAATGGCAGTAAGTACTGGAGGATTAAGTACAGGTTTTTAGGCAAGGAGAAAGTATTAGCGCTTGGAGTATGGCCAAATATCAGCCTAACTGCCGCAAGAAAGATGAGAAATGAGGCAAAGATAATCTTGAACTCTGGGCAAGATCCAAATGTAGTTAAGAACAATATTTTGCTAAGCAAACAAGTTGATCAATTAAATACTTTTAAGGCAGTAGCTGATGAGTGGCTGCTAACCAAAGAACAGGAGTGGAAGCAAAATAATTTCCAAGACGTTAAACGAGCTATAGAAAACCACCTCTACCCAGACCTTGGGCAGAGGCCACTGAGTGAAATAACTTCGGCTGAACTTCTTTCAGTCCTAAAGAAGATTCAAGGTCAAGGAAAGTACGAAGCAACAAGACGGGCCCGGCAAAAGTGCGAGGCGATATTCAGGTATGCCAACTTAAGCCAAAGGTGCGAAAATAATCCAGCATCAAATCTAAAAGGTGCTTTAGCCTCTCCGAAGAAAAAGAAATTCAATGCACTTAACCCAGAAGAATTACCTGAATTTTTAATAAAACTCAACGAATATAATGGCTCTATAATAACGAAACTTGCGCTAAGGCTTGTGTTGTATACCCTAGCAAGGACCGCAGAGATTCGTTTTGCAACATGGAACGAGTTTGATCTGGAGGCTAGTGAACCATTATGGAGGGTTCCAAAGGAGAGAATGAAGATGGGTATAGAGCATCATGTTCCTCTTTCAAGTCAAGCTTTGGGAGTCATAAACCAAGTCAGAAAGTATTCAGAGGGTGATCACTATGTATTTCATCAGATCAACAATCCAAATAAACCAATGAGTGAAAACACAATGCTGTATGCAATTTACAGGATGGGCTATCGTTCTCATGCAACAGTTCATGGTTTTAGAGCAACAATGTCCACCTTACTGAATGAAAATGAACATAACCCAGATGTGATAGAACGACTGCTTTCGCATCAAGAAAAAAATAAGGTTAGAGACTCATATAATAGGGCTGAATACCTTCCACAACGGAGAAAACTTCTTCATTGGTTGGGTGATTATTTAGATAAAATTGATGTTGTAAGTGATAAAGAGGACACAACAACGATAGCTAGTTAAATATACAAAAATGAGATAACCCATGAAATATATCGCTGAATATAAAAAGTATTTTTCTACGATTGGAGACCCTTTAGAGAGGCTGGACGATATCGAGACATACTTGGAAGACTTCGAGAGGGGTTTTAATCAAATAGATGGCAATCACGAAATGGGTCTCATAAGTGATAAGGAATATAAATCTCTAGTTATGGAAAGGGATAGTTTTCTTAAATGGTGTAATGAGGAGATTACTTCAATAAAAGTCGAACATTCAGACTTAATAGATGAGCGTTCAAAAAAAGCATGGTCTGGCCATAAGAGACTTAAATTTCCCGTAGTGTGGAACAGAGGTTCTTATAACAAGATTGAACCAGAAATAAGAACTGCGGGACGTAAAGGAGATTGGATTGAGTGGTTATTAGCGAACCTTACTGAAGGCAAGGATGAATATTGGACATACGAAGATAGGATCATAAATGCAGCTCAGCTTGATATGTATTATTACTTGGATTTCTTAGACGACTCTTTTTCTGTTTCTTATTCATGTTCTAAAATCAGTAATAATTTTGTGACTTTTCTATTCAATGCGCAGAAGGTCTTTGAATTAAAGAAAGAGGATAATACAGTTGGTAGAAGGCGAAAATACCCATCATTGGAGAAAGAACCAACTGAACTAGATAAAATAATTAAAAGAACAATGCAAAACAGAATTAAAAGTAACAAGGATTTGAATTGGCATAATGTGTTGCGTGACCTCAAAAACAACACTTCTGAGAATCAAACCATAACTTTTGTACCGATAGCAACAATCCGTGATGAAATGAAGGATGCCATACTACTTTATGAAGATGGTTTGACAGAGCCTACTCAAAAGTTACTAACAACCACCTTTGAAAAGAATTTAACATACTTCCGTAAATTACTCTTACCCAAGTAAGCTGAGAGTAAGAGGTTCTATTTTATACTACTCCAATCAAGGGATATCCCCTTGATGTAACAAGTCCCTATAGGAGTTTAAAATGGAACAGATGATACTAAGGCTTCCCAACGTCAAGGCCATCACAGGCCTTTCAAGATCAACAATTTACCTTCGAATGTCTGAAGGTGCATTCCCTAAACACATAAGTCTCGGTTCTCGTGCTGTCGGATGGCTTAAATCTGATGTCTATGACTGGATGGAAAAGCGAATCCTTGAGTCTCGTGGTGAAGTTTCACCCCGGGGGTAAGGAATCACATGACCCCCATTGTAATACATGAGACTCCTACAACGGTTTCCACATGGAGACTTCTGTTTGAGTCCTGATTTTAGAATCTACTAAATCGAGCTAAATAATGAACAAATTTCAAAAGACCTTCAATGACATTGTTGAACGGACCCGAGCTAAGCCAATAGGTACTTCAGATAGTTTTAGTGGCTTATGTCCGTCCCATGATGATAATTCGGCCTCGATGAGTATCACTATGGAGAATGATAGAATTCTTTTGTACTGCCATACAGGTTGTACAATCGATGATATCTGTACCTCTCTAGGAATAGAAAAATACGATCTGTTTACCTCAAGCGATAAAACACTGACTAATAAAGTGCCTATTCCACTAAAACTAGTAAAGGAACAAAAGAGAATGAAAGCTAATATAAATGCTGATAGCAAGGTTGTCTTCTTTTCAAGCAAACATAACAAGAATGTTACTGAATCTGTGCGTTACTCATACATTAATGCTGATGGAAAAACGGCATACTATGTTATTCGTTCAGACCCAAAGGACTTTCGACCCATGACACCAGATGGTTACCTTGATCTTGAGGGGGTTGAGAGATTGCCATACAGGCTTCCTGAACTACTACAGGGCGTTAAAGAGTCTAAACCGATACTGTTACTGGAGGGTGAAAAGGATGTTGATAGTGCGATGGCTATGGGTCTTATAGCAACAACATTTGTTGGTGGGGCCGGAAAGTGGAGAGATGAGTACTCAGAGTATTTAAATGGTGCTGATGTTGTTTTGATACCAGACAACGACAACCCGGGCCTCAAAGGAATGACAGAGATTGCTACTAAACTTCATGGCATAGCTTCAAGAATCCGTATGCTTGAACTTCCGGGGCTAGGAGCTCGACAGGAAAAGCATGGAAAGGACTTTAGCGACTGGGCAGAATTGGATGGGAATACGGCTGAGGTGTTGAACGATTTGGTCATGGAGACAGAAGAATGGATGCTACCTCTAGATGACTGGCTTGTCGCCACCGATCGTGGTTTCAGAGTTAATAAGGCCCTGCTAGCCG
>CAYLUE010000095.1:0-3768 GCA_964386795.1 uncultured bacterium | reverse complement strand
TCATCATCACCAAAATCATCATCGGAGAACTCGTCATCAAAATCAAGCCCTTCCAAGCTTTCTTCGTCATCTTCTGAAAATTCTTCATCATCGTCAGAAAAATCAAATTCTTCGTCTAAATCACCTTCATCTTCATCGCCCCAAAATATCTCTTCAACTGCATCATCTTGGGCGTAAAGTATGCTTGATGGTGATATAAAAATGAATGTACCTAGCAGTACATATAAAAGTGGAAATATATATAAAGATCCTTTTTTCATAAGCCTATCCAAATTATTGTTAATTTAGAGGGCGCACGAATTGGAGTGCACTTAATACCTCGAATTAGTACGTCGTCCTACGCGTAATTTAAATTATCTATAGGAATGAGTCAATAATTCGATAATATTGTATTTTAAGCCATTTTTTAGTTAAAAATCACTTAATCAGGAATCTCATCACCCTCGACCCATGGTGCGCCAGCCTGTCTTAATTCATCGCTGAGCTCATTAATCGAACGCGTATTTGCGTTGAGCTGTTTTTCAATTAATTGAATTTTTTTGTTTGCAAGGTTCAAGTTATCTAACGCTAGCGTAGTTGGGCCGTAAGTAGAACCGGATGCAATGCGAGCTGCCGTATATAGCCTAGTAAATACGGTTGGGTCGTTTTTCTCTCCTGGTCCCATTTTGGAACGATTACCATTCATCGCTTCATCCATTTCAAGCAGAGAATTTCGTAGCTTACTTAGCTCTTCATCAATATAACCAACATCTGCGTTGGACTGCGTAAGTGCAGTATTCATACTTTTAACTTTTTTCAAAGCATTGGAAACGCTGATTTGAACTGCGGTTACTTTTTTGTAGGTTTTTTCTACACCTCTTAAGAATTCAAAAGTTTCGGCATAGTCTTTTGCTGGTAATGCACCTTTTCTTAAAGGCGTCACATCAAATTGTTGCGATTGCGACAGTTTTTCAGTTTTACCATCCACTACAGAAAACATCGTTACGGTATATTTACCCGGCATTGCTAAATAACCAGAACCGCTAGATTTTTCGCGGTCCAGTGGTAGTGCATATGGATTTGGATAGCGTAGATCCCATGCCACTCTATGAAAACCCTTAGAAATAGGGCCTTCTACTCTTCTAACCATATTGCCTTCGCTATCTTTTACCTCAAAAATAACTTTTGGCTTTAACTCTCTTCTTTCCGCTTCAACTTCATCCCACCCTGGAAATCCAACCGATTTTGAGCTTTTTTCTTCTTTTTGTCTTCTTTTTTCTGCTTTGGTCTGATATGATTCTGAAATATGATACGTGAAAACTGCTCCAAACGGTGGATTTGGTGCAATAAAATAACCATCACCTTGCGATGCTTTGCCCGAGCCACCTAAGAAAGACCGGGGAATGTACCACCAGGCTTTTCTTACAGGAAATAATGTTGCCTTAGCCTTCATTTGATCTTCCGATATCGATCTAAATACACTCATATCATCAAATACGTAGAAGCCTCTACCAAAGGTTGCTCCAATGAGATCATTTTCTCGTTTATGAATCGCAAGGTCACGAAAAGGAATTGTGGGCACATTGCCGGTAAGTTTTGTCCAAATTTCACCGCCATTCACTGAAAAGTATACTCCAAATTCTGTTCCTAAAAATAATAGGTCTTTTTTAACATGATCCTGAACAATTCTCCAGCTATGTGATCTTTCAGGAAGATTGGATACAATGGACTTCCAGGTCTGACCTTTGTTGGTGCTTTTATATACGTAAGGTTTATAATCACCGTATTTATGATTATCCAACACTGCGTAGACAATATTTGGATTAAAATTATCTGCTTTTAGATCATTGACATATGCCATTTCTGGTGCGCCAGGTAATTTTTTTACTTCATATTTTTTCCATTTTTTACCATCATTATCTGTGACATTGATATATCCATCATCCGTGCCCGCATAGATCAGTCCTTCTGTTACTGGAGATTCAGATAAGGCTGAAATTGTATTATAATTTGACATGGCAAGCACATCCCAAGGATTATCCCAGCTTTGCTTTGCACCCATAATAGGAAGATCAAAACGCTCTTGATTGCGCGTTAAGTCTTTTGATATAGGCGTCCATGAATCGCCACGGTCATCTGACTTCCATACGCGCTGGGAAGCAAAATATATTCGCGATGACTTATGGGGACTCACTATGATTGGAGCATCCCAATTAAACCGTTCATATGGCTCTCCATCTCGGGGTTGCGGTTGAACAAAAACAGTTTCTCCTGTTGTCATGTCAATACGACTTAAATAACCCTGCTGGCTTTGCGCATACATAATATCGGGATTGCCAGGTTCTGTTGCAGGTTGGTGGCCATCGCCACCTAAGATAACACGCCAATCAGCATTCTGAATACCTTGTCTATTGTCCGTTCTAGAAGGGCCACCTTCAGAGCTATTATCTTGCGTTCCGCCAAAAATATTATAAAAAGGTTCTGCATCATCAATAGCAACATCGTAAAACTGTGTAACAGGAAGATTTGACATAAAACGCCACGTTTTAGTTAAATCAAATGACTCATATAAGCCGCCATCGCTTCCAACCATCACATAGTTTGGATCGCTTTTCTTAAAAGCGATCGCGTGATTATCTACATGCTTATGTTTTTCATTCATACGATAGAAATTCTTTCCTCCATCATCAGAAATTTGCATTTGAGTATCCATTAAGTATAATCTATCAAAATGATGCGGAGAAGCATATAGCTCTTGGTAGTAATGAGGGCCAGTGGCTCCAGCAACAGCATCCGATTGCTTTGTCCAATTTTCTCCTCGATCAACAGACTTATATACGCCACCTTTTCTACGATCTAATTCAATAGCAGCATAGAGGATATCGGGTTGTTGTTGCGAGATATCAAATCCAATTTTACCCATATTTGATCCAGGTAAACCTGAAGTGAGATGCTTCCAATTTTTTCCTCCATCATCAGAGCGATAAATACCGGTGCCAGGACCGCCACCCATGTACGCTGCAACGGTGCGATGGCGCTGCCAAAGCACTGCATAGAGCCTGTCAGGGTTTCTAGGATCTATCACTAGCTCTGTTGCTCCGGTCCATTTATTACTCTTTAAAACCAGAGACCAGGTCTGTCCACCATCATTACTTTTATATACACCTCGCTCACCTCCACTGCTCCACATAGGTCCTTGCGAGGCCACCCAGATCGTATTAGAGTCATTGGGGTGAACCAATATTTCAGAAACATGTTCAGATTTCTTTAATCCCATATTCTTCCAGGACTTACCTCCATCATTCGAGCGGTATACACCATCACCGTAGCCAAAGTGACGACCACCAAGATTTTCACCAGTGCCGATCCATACAGTATTTGGATTATTAGGATCTATAGTAACGCAACCAATTGAATAGGAGTCTTGATCGTCAAAGATAGGGGTCCATGTAACTCCGGCATTAATGGTTTTCCAAACGTTGCCAGATCCAACAGTAACATACCAAACGCTTTCATTGTCTGGATGTATTGCAATATCAGAGATTCTTCCTGACATAAACGCAGGGCCGATACTTCTAAATTTTAAACCTGAAAAATTATTACTGTCCCACGCTCCATCTTTAGAACTTTGCGCAAAAAGCGCATAAAAAGATAGCGTAAATACTAATGTGATTGACTTTAAGTATTGCATTAAGTAAACCTCCTATATAATAGTACACCCGGAAGGATTCGAACCCTCAACCTTTCGGTCCGTAGCCGAACGCTCTATCCAGTTGAGCTACGGGTGCA
>CAYLUE010000094.1:0-3781 GCA_964386795.1 uncultured bacterium | reverse complement strand
TTGCAGAAAAATATTAACAGAATAAATAAAAAATCAATAGCTTAGGTTAGATGCCAAATTACGTCAGCACTCACTGGGGGACTTACAAAGTTTCTCAAGATATAACTAATAAAATAAAACTTGAAAACTGGGAGTTAGATTCAAGTCCTACTGAATTTGGATTAGGCTTGGCAGATGCCGCAGTAGATGATTTAAGAATTAAACAACCTCATGTCAGAAGAGGGTGGCTGGAGAGTAAAACTAAGAGTGATGCTAAAAGAGGAAGAGATGAATTTATTGCAATAAGTTGGGAGGAAGCATTTAATCTTGCCTCGACAGAATTAGTCAGGGTAAAGAATGAATATGGTAATGCTTCTATTTATGCAGGTTCTTACGGATGGGCTAGTGCAGGCAGATTCCATCATGCTAAAAGTCAGATAAATCGTTTTTTTAATTTATTTGGAGGTTTTACTTCTTCATATCAAAGTTATTCTTATGCAGCAGCACAAACACTACTACCTCATATAATTGGTTTGGATTTATATTCCACTTTAATGGAGCATACCTCATGGGATGCGTTATCAGCAGAGTGTGAATTAATAGTCATGTTTGGAGGAATGCCTTTAAAAAATTCAAAAGTTTCAGCTGGAGGCGTAGGAAAACATGTTACTGAAAAAGGCTTAAAAAAATGTATAGATAGTGGTGTAAATTTCATTAATATTAGTCCTTTAAAATCAGACGCTCCAAAATTTCTACAGGCAGAGCAAATCGCAATTAGGCCGAACACAGATACTGCTTTGATGCTAAGCCTTGCCTACATTATGATAAAGGATGATTCATTCAACAAAGATTTTGTCAAAAAGTATACAGTAGGCTTTGATGAATTTTCAGACTATGTAATGGGCAGAAAAAATAATGCAGAATGTTCGCCAGAATGGGCGGCTGAAATAACAGGAATTCCGGTTAATTCAATAAATAAATTAGCAGAAAAAATTATTTCCAAAAAAACTCTCATCTCAATGTCATGGAGCCTGCAACGTGCTTCACGAGGTGAGCAACCATTGTGGATGGGCATTACTTTAGCTTCAATGCTTGGCTGTATAGGTACAGCAGCAGGTGGGTTTGGTTTTGGATATTCTTGTGTTAACAGTACTGGAGATTCATTCACAAGAGTTCCTTGGAAAAGTTTGCCTCAAGGACAGAATAAAGTAAAAGATTTTATTCCTGTTGCCAGAATAACTGATATGCTGGAAAATCCGGGCAGTGAATTTAGTTATAATGGCAAAAAGTTGCTTTATCCTGACATTAAGTTAATTTATTGGGCAGGCGGTAATCCTTTTCATCATCATCAAGATTTAAATCGTTTAGTAAAAGCATGGCAAAAACCAAATACGATCATTGTCAATGAAATATGGTGGAACTCTCAGGCACGTCATGCTGATATAGTGTTTCCTGCAAATACTGCATTAGAGCGAAACGATATAATGCTTAATCCAAGAGATCCTACAATTGTCGCAAATCACAAGGTAATGAAAAGTTTTGGTGACTCAAAAACAGATTTTGAAATTTTCAGTGGTTTAGCAAGTAAGCTTGGATTCGAAGAGTTGTTCACTGAAAACAGGAATGAAATGGATTGGATAAAATCCATTTGGGATGAATCATCAAAAATTTGCGAAGAATATAAAATAAATTTACCTGAATTTTCAGAATTTTGGGGCAAAGGGTTTTATGAAGTTCCGACTAATGAAAATAAAAAAGTGTTGCTTGATGATTTCTATCAAAATCCAATTGCTAATCCTTTAAACACCCCTTCTGGTAAGATAGAAATATCATCAAAAACTATTGCCAGTTTCAACCTAAGTGATTGCCCGTCTCATCCACAATGGTTAGAGCCATACGAATGGCTTGGCAAAGTAGATAAATACCCGTTACATCTAATTTCTAATCAGCCAACCAATCGTTTACATAGTCAACTAGATAATGCGATTAGTAGTCAAAATGAAAAAATAGCTGGAAGGGAACCAGTATTGATTAATTCTAGAGATGCGGAGAGAAGGGGGGTAAAGTCAGGAGATGTAGTTGTTTTGAGCAATGATAGAGGTTCTGTGTTAGCAGGTGCAGAGATTACAGACGATGTAATGTCAGGTGTTGTTGTGTTACCGACTGGGGCATGGTTTGATCCCGATGATGATATTAGTTTGGATCGTCATGGGAACCCGAATGTGCTAACAAAGGACGTCGGTACATCTTCACTTGCACAAGGGCCAACGTCTCATACAACCCTTGTAGAGGTGAAAAAGGCGAAAAAAGAGATAATTAAAGATGTACAAATCTTCAATAGTCCTAAAATAAATTGTTAACAATACTTTAATAAATTAACTATCTCATAAAATTTTTTTAAATGGAAAATATAATAGAATTTCAGAATGTTTCAAAGTCTTTTGGAGATTTAAAAGTATTAAATAATTTAAATTTACAAGTAAAAGATGGCGAAAAACTAGCCTTAATAGGCCCTAGTGGTTCTGGTAAAACAACTATCTTAAGAATATTAATGACCTTGGAAAACATTGATGATGGGTATGTTTTTGTCAATGGAGATTATTTGTGGCATGAAAAAGTTAATGAAAACATTATATCTGCATCGGAGAAACATTTACACAACATGAGGGATCAAATTGGAATGGTTTTCCAGCAATTTAATTTATTTCCACACTTGACTGCAATTGAGAACGTAGAACAACCTCAAATTCTAAATAAACAAAAGAGTAAATCAGAAGCAAAAGATAAAGCTGAGGGGCTATTTAATTTAGTTGGATTAGGTGATAAAAAAAATCATTACCCGCATCAGCTATCAGGCGGTCAACAGCAAAGAGTCGCAATTGCAAGAGCATTGGCAATGGATCCTAAAATTATGCTGTTTGATGAAGTTACTTCGGCTTTGGATCCGGAACTTGTAGATGAAGTGTTGGGTGTTTTGCGTAAATTAGCGGCTGATACGGATACAACGATGTTAACAGTGACACATGAGATGAATTTTGCTCGCGAATTTGCCGACAGGGTCTTGTTTTTTGACGGTGGCCAAATCGTTGAGGCGGGACTTCCTAAGGATATATTTTCAAATCCTCAAGAAATAAGGACAAAAGAATTTCTGAAAAAATTTATTAACAATATTTATTAACAATATTTATTTAAAGGAGTGTTTGATCAGTAGAGTATAATCATTACATTTCAAAAATAATCCACATACACTGTTTGACGGAATCATTTAAAGGAAAATATTTAAGATTTGTCCAGTAGAGGTAATACTCTCCCTCCTGAATAGTAATGTCCTCTTCTTGAATATCAGAATTGACCTTAAATTTTGTGCCTGCTTATGTTTGCATCAAAGTGTGGGACACTTTAGTTGTAAGGTCCCAACTCTGTTGTTTGCTAACAAAAAATATTTTGCGAATGTTTGTTGACAAAATTTTTTTTCTAGAATATATATACTTTGTCACGATTTGCATATACTCATTTGCAGTTCGTTAGTGGAAAAGTATACGAATAGTTTGCTAAAAAGATTTGTTTGGTGCATATAACTAATTCAGTGGGAAACTTAACTCGATGTTTTATTATTAATTAACGAAGGCCTAGCAGCGTGCTGGGCCAGAAATAATACCACTATCTGCTTCAGTAGGCGGGTTTAATCATTAATCATGGAGGCAACAATTACAGGATAAATCAACGGATTCAATTATTAATATTTTGAATAGCCTGGGTCCTTTCCTAGGTAATATCTTAATCAAAATGCTCATATAAAATG
>CAYLUE010000093.1:0-3813 GCA_964386795.1 uncultured bacterium | reverse complement strand
CATTAAAATCTCAAACCTTCGAAATTCAAGTAATAAAAACCCCTTTTATTAGAGGTAAAGGTGCATATATTGTTGGCAAAATCATTTCCCAACTATACTCCGACCAACCACTTTTAATCGCCCTACTAAACGATAAAAAGAGTGGACTTTATGTTGACAGTTTGCTCACTGATACTGGAAGCATTTCAGTTGTATTTAGCTTCTCTAGGTCATACTTCTTCATTACTACTGATTACCCCGCAGCCGTAGTTGATTATTTAAAAGTACTCATGCCGGCAAAAACAAGAGCGGTTCTTTATAGCGCTATTGGTCTTCACAAACAGGGCAAAACTCTACTCTATAGACACTTTTTAAAATATTCAAGAATTACCAGTGAGAAGCTAATAATAGCTCCCGGAATCAAAGGTATGGTGATGACAGTCTTCACCTTCCCGATGTACCCTTATGTTTTTAAAGTAATTAATGACCATTTTGCGCCACCAAAGATGGGTACAAAAGAAATGGTTAAAGAGAAATATTATTTTGTTAAAAATCACATTCGAGTTGGAAGACTTGCAGATACATGGGAGTTTTCTAATGTGGCCTTTCCAATGAAGTATATTGATGACTCTTTGCTTGATGAGTTAAAGAAAAAAGCTGCTTCAAATTTAGAGTTTGAGGATGATTTGTTGATCGTCAAGCATATGTATATAGAAAACAAGATGACTCCACTTAACATCTATCTTGAAACAGCCAATAAAAAGGAACAAACCCATATCATTAATGACTACGGTAAAGCGATTGATCAGTTGATTAACTCAAACATCTTTCCTGGTGATATGTTGACAAAAAATTTCGGAGTTACCCGTCATGATCGTGTCGTTTTCTATGACTATGATGAAATCACTTTAATGAGCACGCCGGTCTTTAAAAAGATACCAAAATCAAAAACTTATGAAGAAGAGATGTCATCAGAGCCATGGTATTACGTTGGACCAAATGATGTTTTTCCTGAGGAATTTAAATATTTTATGTTTCCAACTAAGTATATGAAAGATACATTTAATGCTCGCTATCAAAAATTACTAGATGCAGAGTATTGGGGGTCAATTCAAGAAAATATAAAAAAGAATGGTGTGATGGATTATTATCCATATGGTTCCGATAAAAGGATGTGTGAAATTTATGGAGCAAACAATGAATGAAACAACCTGTGATATCTCAGATCAGTTACATCCTGATGTGCAGTATTTGGAGCCAGTATATAAAAGTTATGGTGGCAAAACTTCATTTTCAGGCCGTATTGTTACTGTCAAATGTCATGAAGATAACTCACTTGTAGAGGAAGCTTTAAAATCTAATGGTAAAAACTCGATATTGGTAGTTGATGCAGGTGGCTCAATGAATTGTGCAATGTTGGGGGATAAAAGAGCAACTGATGCAATCAAAAATGAATGGGAAGGTATTTTAGTTCATGGATTGATTAGAGACTCTGCAACAATCAAAGGGATGAAGATTGGTATTCTTGCACTTGGAGTTTGTCCTCTTAAAAGTATTAAAAATGGAGTAGGTGACAGCAACTTAATTGTCAATTTTTCAGGAATTACTTTCACTCCAGGTGAGTATTTATATGCTGACGAAGATGGTGTAATTGTTATCAAAGAAAAGGCAAGTTTATGAGTGAAACAAAGTTTACCGTTGGCAATCTGATTGTTGAACGAAACCTATTTGATTTCATCGAAAATGAGGTATGTAAAGGTTTAGATATTTCTGCTGAAAATTTCTTTCAATCTCTTTCTGATATTTTGAATGATTTGCAGGATGAAAATATTCAACTTCTAAAAAAACGTGACTCTCTTCAAGCTCAAATTGATCAATGGCATATAAAAAATAATGATATTGATCCGACTGCCTATAAAAACTTTCTAAAGGAAATTGGCTACATTGTGCCTAAACCTCCCAAATTTTCGATTAATGTTGATAAAGTGGACGATGATATTGCCAAGATTGCAGGACCTCAATTAGTCGTTCCAATAACCAATCAAAGATTTGTACTGAATGCTGTTAACTCTCGTTGGGGCAGTCTATTTGACTCTTTATATGGCACCAATGTCATACCTAATAAAGGTAGTATGACAAAATCTTTTGCTCACAACCTTCAACGGGTTAACAGAACAGCTGAATTAGCTTGTGATTTCTTGGATGAGGTCGTACCCCTAAAAGGTGCCTCTTACAGACAAATAAATTCACGTGTAAGGTATACAAAAGAATTAATTTTTAATTTAAATGATGGAGAAGTAGCTACCTTAGTCAACCCTGAGCAATTTATAGGTTTTACTGATACTGGAAATGTACTGCTTAAAAATAACAACCTTCATATTGAAATTATTGGAGACCAGAAAAAAAGCTTTCACAAAAGTGGTATTTTTGACGTCATTTTAGAGTCAGCTGTTACCACCATTGTTGACTTCGAGGACTCTGCTTCAACGGTAACTTTTTCTGAAAAGATTCATGCTTATAAAAACTATCTAGGTTTAATGAAGAGAGAGCTTAGTGCCTCATTCACTAAAGATGGAGAGATAATGACTCGTTCATTGAATGCAGATAAGCAATATACTGATATTGACGGACAAAACTTTACCTTGCCTGGAACAAGTATGACTTTAGTTCGTAATGTTGGTCTGCATATGATGACGGACCTCGTGAAAAATTCAGATGGCTCTAAAACTCCTGAAGGTATTTTGGATGCAATGATTACCTCATTAATTACTCTTCATGACTTAAAAAGTAAATCAAACTCAAAAAAGGGTAGTGTTTATATTGTTAAGCCTAAACTTCATGGTCCAGAAGAAGTTGCATTTACAGTGAAACTATTTTCTTTAGTTGAAAAGGCGCTTAATTTGGATGAGAATACTTTAAAAATAGGTGTCATGGATGAAGAAAGACGGACAACACTTAATTTAAAAGCATGCATTTATGAAGCAAGAAATCGAATTATTTTTATTAATACAGGTTTTTTAGATCGTACTGGAGATGAAATTCATACCTCTATGATGGCTGGAGCAATGAGATGTAAAAACCTGATTAAAGAAGAGGATTGGTATTTCGCCTACGAAGTTAATAATGTGAACACTGGCCTTGAGTGCGGTTTTTTCAATGAAGCTCAAATAGGCAAAGGTATGTGGGCACAACCAGACCAAATGCGTGAAATGCTTGATAATAAGATGATACATCTTGAGGCAGGAGCGAGCTGTTCCTGGGTGCCCTCTCCAACAGCAGCAACATTACATGCAACGCACTACCACCGTTTTGATGTTTTTAAGCAACAAAAAAAGCTACTTTCAGAAAAACTAGAAACAAACCAAGACCAACTTCTAATGATTCCTTTCCTTAAGTCTCCAGAGAATTTATCCGAAGAAAAGGTCGTCAATGAAATTAATAATAATGCGCAGAGCATTTTAGGATACGTAGTTAAATGGATCAACCAGGGTATTGGTTGTTCTAAAGTTCAGGATATTAATCATGTTGGACTTATGGAAGATCGAGCAACTCTTCGAATTTCATCTCAGCACATGGCGAATTGGCTTAATCACAATATATGCTCACAAGAACAGGTTCACAAGGCTTTTCAGGATATGGCACTGGTTGTTGATGAACAAAACAAACATGACCCAAACTACATAAACCTTGCACCTAGCTATGACAGCTTTGCTTACCAAGCGTCATTGGCTCTTGCCTTTGAAGGTAAGAATCAACCAAATGGTTACACTGAAGAGATATTGACACATTTCAGACGGAAATTTTTAGGTCTAGATAAATTATAGATGTCAAGTC
>CAYLUE010000092.1:0-3875 GCA_964386795.1 uncultured bacterium | reverse complement strand
TTAATTTAGCACTGAAATTTTTAGAAACCACATTTATAATTTCATTAATAACAAGGTTTACATCCTTATCTTCAAGCGTTTTAGAAGGGTGCTGAAATACGAAATTAAATGTTACAGATTTTTTATTACTGCCTAAAGACTCATGTCTAAAAATATTTTGCGGCAGTATTTTATTTAAAATTTTAAAATTATTTTTATGAATAGTTTCTAAGATCTTCCCAATCTCAATTTTTTCATCCAAAACAAAATTAATATCCCTTTCAACTTTGGGGTAATAAATTATAGGATTATAGGTTAATTCTGACCGTGACATCATTTTAATGACTAAATCTAAATTAATTTCAAATGCAAAAATATCCACAATATCTAAATTAAGACTTTTTGATATTTTTTGAGATATCTTGCCATAACGGCCAATCGTTTTGTTATTCAAATTAATAAGAAATGACTTTTCATATTTTATATTATCATCCTCTACATCGAGCTCTGATACACCAATATGCAACCTATCTATAAGATTTCTTATAACGCCTTTTACAACAAAAAAATTAGACTTAACTGGATTATCTTGATGGACTGAGGCGTCTATCATATTTCCTAAAGTAATACCTGACAATTGAAATGTTTCATTAATACCTTTAAGTCCCACACCAGTTTTATTAAAAACATTACCTATTTCAAAAAGCATTACATCTTTTTTCCCATTATTATTATTAAAATCTGCAGTTTTTAGAAGAGATTGAATTAAGCTTGTACGTAAATGAGTCATTTTATCTGATAGCGGATTTATAACATTAACCGCTTCAATACTATCTACAGAAACTTCTTCTTTAGATAAAAGAGTATTATTGAAAACCTGAGTAAAGCCTAATCCATTAAGTGAATTACATATCTTATCAATATTCGCATGTGGATCAACTACATCATTTTCCATAAAGCTTTGATAGTGATAATTAGATTTTATTTTATCATAGCCGTAGAGCCTAATAACTTCTTCAATTAAATCAATTTCTCGTTCAATATCAGGTCTCCAGGTTGGAGGTTTGCAGTTCCAATTATCACCATTTTTCTCAATACCGCAACCTATCATACTTAAAGAATTTTCAATAAAAGCATCTTTTATTGTTATACCAGAAACTAGGTCAACCCTATGTCTTCTTAATAACAAATCTGGTGTAGATATAAGATTGGGATATGCATCAATAATACCTGGAACCCATTTCGCATCGGCATATTCTTCTAATAAACCTACGATTCTCCAAAAAGCCAGTTCCGCAGCATTGGGATCTGCACCTCTTTCAAAACGTTTAGATGCATCCGTTGACATATTAATGGATTTAGCACTTTTACGAATAGTAGGGGGATCAAAATATGCGCTTTCAATAATAAGTGTAGTCGTTTTGTCACTTACAGCGCTCGCTAAGCCACCCATTACTCCAGCAATGGCAACTGGTATCTTCCCATTTGTTATTAAAAGCTCATTTGGGGATACTTTTCGTTCTACTTCATCTAGCGTAATAATAGATTCATTTTTTTTGCCACGTCGAATTAAAATTTCTTTTGATCCAAATTGATCATAATCAAACATATGGGTTGGCTGACCCATTTCCATCATGACATAATTAGAAATATCAACTATATTATTAATGCTTCTTTGTCCAATAGATTCAAGTCTATCTTTAAGCCATTTTGGGGAGTTCTTTACTTTTACATTATTAACTATTCCAGCTATATATCGAGGACATTCATCAGGATTTTCAATAGTAACGGTAATTTTTTTAGATGCTATGTTCTTGTCAAAGGTTTTTGAATCATAATTTGGAAAATTGATTTTGACACCTTTTTTTGCTGCAAAATCTCTAGCCACACCAAGATGCGAAAAACAATCGGCTCTATTTGGGGTAATGTCAAGATCAATTGAAGAGGAATTATTTAAATAAAATTCCGTAAAATTTTGACCGGCTTTTGCGTGAGTAGGTAGTACCATAATTCCTTCATGCTCATCAGAAATACCGAGCTCTTTCTCAGAGCATATCATACCTTGACTTATCTCTCCCCTGATTTTTGCTTTATTAATTTTGAAATCTCCAGGAAGTATAGCTCCAACTGGAGCAAGGGCGATTTTTTGACCTTTATCTACATTTGGAGCACCACAAACAATTGGAAGTTTTACATCACCATCAAAAACTGTACATAAACTTAAACGATCCGCATTAGGATGTTTAGTTCTCTCAAGCACTTCTCCAATAATGATATCTTTTAATTGAGTATAATCCACTCCACTCTCAGCTTCTAAACCAAGCATTGTGAGCGTATCTCCTATTTCTTCTGTAGAATCATTCGTTGGGACGAACTCCTTAAGCCAGTCAATAGATATTCTCATTAAAACTGCTCCAAGAATCTTAAATCACCTTGATAGAGAAGACGTATGTCGTCAATTTCATACTTTAGCATACATATTCGCTCAACTCCTAGGCCAAAAGCAAAACCGGTCCACGCTTCCGGGTCTATATCAACAGATTTAAAAACTTCTGGGTCAACCATACCTGAACCTAAAATCTCAAGCCATTGGCCTCGTTTTTCACTCCAAATATCCACTTCGGCGCTAGGTTCAGTGAATGGAAAGAAGCTAGGTCTAAACCGCATTTTAGTTTTAGAGCCAAAAATTTGCTTTACAAAATATTCTAATATTCCTTTATGATCAGCAAAAGAGACATTTTTATCAACATATAGACCTTCTATTTGATGAAAAAGGCAATAGCTTTTAAAACTAATAGACTCGTTTCTATAAACACGGCCCGGAACTATATATCTTAAAGGAGGTTCTTTTTCTTTCATTAAATGCACTTGGACATTCGATGTATGGGTACGTAATACTATATCAGAGTCAATAAAAAATGTATCTTGCATATCGCGAGCTGGATGCTCTGGAGGAAAATTAAGTGCACTAAAATTATGAAAATCATCATCAACTTCAGGTCCATATGCAACTGAAAACCCTAAATTATTAAATATAGATTTAATTTCATTTAAAGTGGTTTGCAGAGGATGTTGATGTCCTGTATTAAATTTCCATCCAGGTAAAGAATAATCAATTTGATCTGAATTATGATTAGTTAAGGACGGTTGTTTTTTTTCAAAGAAAGAACTGACATCATTTTTGAGCTGATTTAATAGCTTGCCGTATAATGGGCGTTCTTTATCGTTTACATTACTCATTTGAGTAAAAAGATTTGCAACCAGACCCTTTCTACCCAAATATTTTATTTTTAAAGCTTCAATTTTTTCAATATCATTAGGAAAGGGATCTGAATCGGTCTGAAATTGACTTCGGACCGATTCAATTGAGTCCTTTACGTTCATTAGCTATTTAGTGAATTTGCTAATTCTGTGAACGCCTCAGGTTCGTTCATAGCTAGATCAGCCAAGACTTTGCGATCCAACTCTATTCCTTTTGCTTTTAGTTTAGCAATGAACTGAGAATATGATAAGCCGTTTTGCCGCGCAGCAGCATTTATGCGAATAATCCATAAGCGTCGAAACATACGTTTCTTTACTCGGCGATCTCTATATGCATATAAACCTGCTTTCTCTACTGCATCCTTGGCAGCTTTGAAATTGCGGCTCCGGGCACCATAGTAGCCCTTGGCCTGCTTCACTACTTTTCTGTGTCGTCTGTGTCTTGGTACAGAACTATTAGCTCTAGGCATTCGTTTCTCCTATTTTATTTCGCTATCATTCGACGTACGCGTTTTTCTTCTGACGAATCAACCAAATCGGTTTGTCTCATCTTGCGCTTGGCGCTATTACTACGACGAACAAGCATATGGCTATGGTTTGCCTTGTTTCTTTTTATTTTACCAGTGCCAGTTAAG
>CAYLUE010000091.1:1340-4202 GCA_964386795.1 uncultured bacterium | reverse complement strand
TAGGAGTCAATATGGAAAAAGAGATTTATATCAGTGAAAGCATGGGAGAATCTCGTATTGCTATCATTGAGGATCGTACGCTTGTTGAGGTCTATGTTGAAAAACAAGACCAACAACGTATGGTTGGAAATATATACAAAGGGAAGGTTGAAAATGTCTTACCTGGAATGCAAGCAGCGTTTGTAGATATTGGTTATGATATCAATGCATTTCTACCATTTTCTGAAATTGAAAACCCAGCTTACCTTATAGATATTGACGACACTGAAGAAACCAATGGAAAAGGTGGCTCTAAACGTAAAACAAATCGAAAATCAAATGATAATGTCAATGTTGATCTAAAAACAGGGCAAAATATATTTGTTCAAGTTATTAAAGAGGCATTTGCTGGAAAAGGACCTCGAGTCACAACAGAAGTAGCAATTCCAGGTCGTCTTCTAGTTTTAGTCCCAAATGCAAAATATATTGGAATTTCAAAAAAAATATGGGATAAATATGAGAGAAGGCGTTTAAAAAAGATTGTTTCATCAATAAAAGATAAGGACGCTGGAATTATTGTTCGTACGGTAGCTGAAGGAAAAAGTGAAGATCTTATTAAAAATGACTTTTATAATCTTGAGAAAAGCTGGCAAAACCTATTAAAAACAGATAATCAGAAAAAAGATGTTGCTCTTGTCTATGAAGATCTTGAAACCGCATCTAGTGTTGTTAGGGATCTTTTCACTCCTGATATAAATAAAATAGTGATTGATTCAAAAAAGCTATACAAGAAAATAAGTAGCTATTTGGAAGATGTTTCTCCGAATATGGCAAGCAGATTAGAACACTATAAATCGAAAGCGCCTCTATTTGAAAGCAAAGGGATTGAGAATGAAATAGATAAGCTCTTACGGCCAAAGGTATGGTTAAAAAGCGGGGCATATTTAATTATTGAAAAAACAGAAGCTATGGTTGTAGTTGACGTAAATAGCGGTCGTTTTATTGGAAAAAAGAATCATGAAGAAAATTCATTAAAAATTAATCTTGAGGCCTCCAAAGAAGTAGCTAGACAATTAAGATTGAGAGATTTATCGGGTCTTGTAGTTATTGATTTTATAGATATGAAAAATGAATCAAATAGAAAAAAGATTTATTACGAACTTAGAAAGGAACTAAAAAAAGATCGAGCAAAAGTTGCTGTCTCTCCAATTTCAGATTTTGGATTATTAGAAATGACTCGTCAAAGAATACGCTTAAGTTTACTTGATTCAATGAGCGATGAATGTCCGACTTGCCGTGGAGCTGGAAGAATAATGTCAAGAGAAACACTAATTACCAGAATCGATCATTGGCTAAGAAGATATAAATCAAAAAATAGGAAATTGAAATTGAAATTAGAACTTCATCCTGATAATGCTGATTTTATGAATAATAATAAAAAGGCTTTACGAGGGTTAATGTGGCATAATTTTACTTATTTAACGGTTGAAGGAAATCCAAAAATTCAACGGGATGAATTTAAATTTTACGATACAAAGAATAATGAAAAAGTCATCGATCACGTAAGCATTGACCAAAAATGAATAAATGCTTAAATTCCTCGGCTTTTTTGGAGAAAAGATGTTTGCAATAATAAATATAGCTGGAAAACAATTTAGGGTTGAAGAAGGTGATCAACTCAAGGTACCTCATTTGTCTATTGAGGCAGGAAAGTCATTAACATTTGACCAAGTCCTCCTAATAAATGATGGCAATAAAGTCAAATTGGGATCACCATTACTTAGTGATGCCTCTATCTCCGCAACTATTGTGGAGAATGGGCGTGATAGAAAAATAAGAATTTTTAAGAAAAAACGCCGTAAAGGCTATCGAAGAAATAATGGGCATCGTCAGAATTATTCACTAATCAAGATAGGGTCAATTTCTTCTAGTGCCACGAAAAAGAAACCATCTAAAGCTACTACTACAAAGAAATCAAGTAAGAAGGAGGACTAATCGATGGCTCATAAAAAAGGAATGGGAAGTTCAAAGAATGGAAGAGATTCTAATGCTAAACGGCTAGGAGTTAAGGTTTCTGATGGTCAGAATATTTTAGCTGGCGGTATAATACTTAAGCAGAGAGGCACGAAGATTCATCCTGGGGTTAATGTAAAAAGAGGTGGAGACGATACCCTTTTTGCTACGAGCAATGGAACCGTAAAGTTTGGACGTAAAGGAAGAGATAGAAAAATGGTGAGCGTAGTAAAAAATTAAAAGTTTGAAAAAAATAAATTTTTTATCGGCCCTAATTTTAATTAATGAAGTTAGGGTTTTTTTTTATACATGATTAAAGTATATATCTTAATTTAATTTAACTAAATCATAAGGATAATTAATGTCACGAGCAAAAATTTCATTAATTGGTGGTGGACAAATTGGGGGAAATTTGGCCTTACTAGCAGCGCAGAAAGAATTAGGGGATGTTGTAATATTTGATATTCCAAAGGCCGAAGGCATGGTAAAAGGGAAAGCCCTAGACTTAATGCAGCTTGGACCTCATGATGGGTATGATGCGAATATTTCCGGTACATCAGACTGGAAAGATCTAAAGGATTCTGATGTATTTATTATTACAGCTGGATTACCAAGAAAACCTGGAATGGATCGTGAAGATTTACTAGAAATTAATCTCGGTATAATAAAAGATGTTGCTACGAATATCAAAAAATATTCTCCTAATGCATTTGTAATTATAGTTTCCAATCCTCTCGATGCAATGGTATACGCCTTTTACAAAGTTTCTCAACTAAAAAAGAATATGGTTGTTGGAATGGCTGGCGCATTAGACAGTGCAAGGTTTAGAGCATTTATTGCTATGGAGATTGGGTGTTCTGTGCAAGATGT
>CAYLUE010000091.1:0-1240 GCA_964386795.1 uncultured bacterium | reverse complement strand
CCATCAATGATAGGTAAAGGTGGAGTGGAAAGAATACTTGAGTTTGAACTCCATGATGATGAAAAACTGGCTTTGAATAGCACGCTTGAAGCTGTTAAGAAAACAGTGCTTGAAACAAAACTATAAAAATGATATTTCCAAAGCTAAAGAGAAAGGTTCGATTTCCTTTCTTCGCTCAATTATCATGAAAATAAGGAAAAAAATATTTTTTATTTTTATTTCATTTAGCATCTACCTCTCAGGATGTACAATCTTTATACCTGGCTACAAAGAATATTCAACTGCAAAAAAATATTTTAATAATGGTAATTATTATCAAACTGTTTTATATCTTTCAAAGTCTCTACAGAAAAAACCGGCAAATGACAAAGCACTAGAATTGCTTGAATTGGCTTACCCAATGGCTATAAATCAACATGAATCAAGAGCTGCTATCCTTAGAGAAAAAACGGATAAATCAAAATGGCCGGAATTAGTAAATGAATATGAGATATTAAATAAATTATCAAATGAGATTGTAACACTGAAGTCAATTATAAAGATAAAAATAGATTATCAACTTGAATTAGCTATTAAGGACTATAGCTATCAATTAAATGAATCAAAGCCTCTGGCTGCTGATTATCATTATATGAAGGCGCTTGATTATAAAGAAAATCAATCTAAAGCAAGCCAGAAGGAAGCTGCTATAAATTTTAAATTGGCTATAAAATATGTACCAGGCTATTTAAATGCACAAGAATTATATGTAGAATCAAGAGAGTCTGCGACAATCACACTCCTAATTCGACCATTTGATGGCAAAAAAAATATTGCTAGCTACATAAGAGACCAAATGATGATAGCCCAGTCAAATACTTCTAAGGAATTTTTAAGGATTGTAAATCGGGATCAATTAGAATCAATTCTCAATGAACAATCCTTACTGCAAAGCGGAATTACCGAAAATAATTATATTGAAATTGGAAAATTGTCTGGTGCTGATCATATCCTAAGTGCAACAATTATTTCTAGCTATAGACCTGTAGAAAAAATCATTGAAAAAGATATTAAGCAGGATAAGGAGATTGTTCTGGAAACCGAGGAATATGTTGATTCATCAGGGGTAAAGAAAACAAAAGAAATTAAAGGAACTGTTATGGCTGTTGTTCAGCACTATAAAAAGAGTTCTGCAGCAAGCTTGGAATTATCTTATCAAATTACAGATTTAAATAATAATAGGATTATTTATAATGGTAAT
>CAYLUE010000090.1:0-4280 GCA_964386795.1 uncultured bacterium | reverse complement strand
AACAATTAGAAAAAGATAAAGAAATCTGTATGAGATTGATACAGAAGTATAATTAGGAGAAATAATGTCAATAACAAACAAAGAAAAACAAGACATTGTAAAAAAATTCGGTAAAGATGAAAATGATACCGGATCATCAGAGGTGCAAGTCGCACTTTTAACAGAAAGAATACGATCGCTCACTGAGCATGCAAAAGTTAACAAGAAGGATCATCACTCTAGAAGAGGATTGGTTATGCTTGTTTCCCAACGCAAAAAATTGTTAAAATATCTTAGACGCATTAATCCAGAGTCTTATTTGAATGTGACTCAGGAATTATCCATTCGTCGTAATTAATTATCCAAGAAGGTTATAAATGAAAAAAGTAGAAATGAACCTCAATGGGAGTACGCTCTCAATTGAGACAGGGCATGTTGCCAGACAATCAGCTGGATCTGTTATTGTAACACACGGTGAAACATCGGTGTTAGTAGCAGTAAACGCAGCTAAAGAAATGCGTGAAGATATAGATTTTTTCCCATTACAGGTTGAATATAGAGAACGTCATTACGCGGGTGGTAAAATACCCGGTGGATTCTTTAAGCGTGAAGCTAGACCATCTGAACGTGAAATATTAACGAGCAGGCTAACGGATAGACCAATTCGTCCCCTGTTTCCAAAAACATTTAAATGTGAAACTCAAGTTATTATAACCGCTATGTCAAGCGATGGACAGAATATGTCCGACGTTTTAGCGGGTGTTGGAGCATCAGCAGCTCTTATGATTTCAGATATTCCATGGAATGGACCTATCGCTACGGTTAGAGTGGGTCGAGTTGATGGTGATTTTGTAGTTAACCCTACAAAAGATCAAATGGAAGAGTCTGATATGGAAATCGTAGTTTCAGGTAATGAACAAACTATTGTAATGGTTGAAGGTGAAGCTGAATTAATATCTGAAAAAGAGTTTTTAGATGCGATGAAGTTTGCTCATGGGCCTATCAAAGAAATGATCACGCTTCAAAAGAAATTGGCAAAAGAGCTGAAAATTAATAAAAGAGCCGTTCCTGAAGAGAATGAAAATGATGAACTAAAAAATCAGGTTTTAGATTTAGTTTCAAGTAAAATCGATGAAGCGATTAAGGTAGTTGATAAAACTGATAGAGGAGAGGCTATATCTAATTTGCATAAGGAAGCGCAGGATTCTTTTGTTGAAAGCCATCCAGATTCTGAAAAAGAAATCAAATCCTATGTAGATGATAAGTTAAAATCTGCTTTTCGTGAACAGATTTTAACTGACAAGGTTAGATCTGATGGAAGGTCTACAACAGATATCAGACCTATATCTATAGATACGGGTGTTTTTGCAAGAACGCATGGATCAGCTTTATTTACACGAGGTGAAACCCAAGCAATCGTAGTTTTGACTATGGGCACACCTAGAGATGAGCAGATCATAGATAGCATGGATGATGATTATAAAAAGAAATTCATGCTCCACTACAACTTTCCTCCTTATTGTGTAGGTGAAGTGGGTAGAATCGGCTTTACGAGTCGAAGGGAAATCGGTCATGGAAATCTTGCTGAACGGGCGATTAAACAAATCTTGCCAGATTATGAGGATTTTCCATATACAATAAGAATTGTCTCTGAAATAACAGAATCCAATGGTTCGTCTTCAATGGCATCGGTTTGTGGTGGATCTTTAGCATTGATGAATGCAGGCGCACCTTCAAAAGGTCATGTAGCGGGAATAGCGATGGGCCTTATAAAGGATGGAGATCGATATGCGGTCTTAAGCGATATACTTGGCGCAGAAGATCACCTTGGAGATATGGACTTTAAAGTAGCCGGAACAAAAGATGGAATTTCAGCAATTCAATTAGATCTGAAAATCGATGGAATATCTTTTGAATTAATGGAAGAAGCGTTAGAGCAGGCGCGTGTTGGCAGAAATCATATATTGGATATAATGTATGAATCAGTTCCCGCTCCAATGGAAATGTCTGCATATTCTCCAAAAATATTATCACTGCAGATTGCTCAAGAAAAGATTGGTGGATTAATTGGACCTGGCGGTAAAACTATCAAAAAAATAATTGCAGATACTGAATGTGATGTTAATGTTGATGATGATGGTATTGTTACCGTTGCAAGTCTAGATCTTAAGCGCTGTGAAGAAGCCCTAGAGATGATTAAAGGTATTACCTTAGAGCCTGAAGCTGGAATGGAATTTGATGGAACAATTACACGAATAATGACCTTTGGAGCATTTGTTGAATTTGCCCCAGGTCGTGAAGGTTTAATTCATATTTCTGAGCTGGAATGGAATAGAGTTGATAAGGTAGAAGATGTTGTTAAAACTGGTGATAGCGTCCGGGTTAAATTAATCAAAGTAGATGACCAAGGTCGTTTAGATTTTAGCCGTAAGGCGCTACTTGAAAAACCTGAAGGGTATGTTGAGCGACCACCAAGAAACAGAGACGATAATAAACGAAATAATCGCGGTAATCGTGGAAGAGGAAAACCCTTTAAGCGTCGATAGATACCACCAAGGGCAATGAGCAATATAATTTCAGCTACTTCTCGTGCATCACAAATTGAATATGCAATCAGAGATGTAGTTGTACCCGCAGCAAAGCTAGAGGCCGAGGGACATGATATTTTAAAATTAAATATTGGTGACCCTTTGGCCTATCCAGGCTTACCTACACCCGATCATATGATTGAAGCTTATCATAAAGCTTTAATCAATCAACAAAATGGCTACTCACCGGCATATGGAATTTCGGAATTAAGAGAAGCCATTGCAGAAGATGAAAATAATAAACACAATGGTGGATGGAATTGCGCATCTGATGATGTGTACATATGTCATGGCGTAACCGAGGCTTTACAGATTATTTTTGCAACATTTTTAAATAAAGACGATGAAGTGCTTGCCCCAGGTCCTCATTATCCTCCATATATGGCATATCCACAGCTATTTGGTGGCAAAACAGTCGAATATCGACTAGATCCGGATAATGACTGGTCTATAGATTTTGAAGATTTAGAATCTAAAATGAATGACAAGGTCAAATTATTGGTTTTGATTAACCCTAATAATCCAACTGGAAATGTTATTAATAAAGAGGAAATTGATAAAATAATTGATCTAACCTCAAAATGGTCAAATTGTACAATTATATCTGATGAGATATATGATAGATTAAATTTTAATGGAAATCACTTTAGTACAGCCTCAAGGTCAACTAACGTTCCAGTAATTACACTTAATGGTGTATCTAAAGTATACTATGCCCCAGGTTGGAGAATTGGCTATATGGCATTACATGATCCAACCAATAAACTTTCTGATATAAAAGATGGGCTGGAAAGATTATTAAGGTCACGACTATGTGCTTCTACACCTGCGCAATATGGATATTTAGCTGGATTAAAAGGCGATGATTCCTGGATGCAAGATTATTTATTAACTGTAAGAAAACATAATGATCTATGTTTAGAACATATTAATACAATAGATGGTATTTCGGTTCAATCTCCTCAAGGTGCATTTTATATGTTTGTTCGAATTACTCATGATTATTGGAAAGATCGGGATAAGGAGTTTGTTTTAAAACTACTTCACGATAAACATGTTTTATTAGTACATGGTTCTGGCTTTTCAAAAGAGTATGGAAAAGGTCATTTTCGAATGGTATTTCTACCATCAGAAAAAATACTTTCAGAAGCCTTAACTCGAATTGATCAGTTCTTACAGCAACCTATTAAATAATAATTATCACTAAAATATTTGATAATAGAGTATTTGTTCATTAATATAAAGTATTAGTTGAAGACAATAAATTATGGACAATAAAACAAATTCTATTAAGAAGCTCTACTATTCTATTGGTGAAGTAAGCAAAATAACTGAATTAAAACAGTATGTGTTAAGATATTGGGAAACAGAATTTAAGCAGTTAAATCCCAATAAAAATAAAGCTGGAAACCGTACGTATCGGCAAAAAGATATAGATCTCATTCTTGCAATAAAAAATTTATTATATAATGAGAAATTTACGATTGAAGGTGCCCGTAAAATGTTATCACAACCTCCGAGTTCAACTAAGGAGCCGAAAACTATTATAACTAATAAACCAGGCATGGGTAAGAAAACTTTAATGAAAATTAGAACTGATCTTCAATCGATCCTTGATGAATTACAAAAATAATCAATCGGAGCGTGGCGCAGCCCGGTAGCGCACGTGCATGGGGTGCACGGGGTCGCAGGTTCAAATCCTGTCGCTCCGAC
>CAYLUE010000089.1:0-4314 GCA_964386795.1 uncultured bacterium | reverse complement strand
TTTCAAAAATTTATAATTTAGATGGATATACTTTTTATAATCCTGCAGGTCAAGATTCCGCACTTAGTAAACTTAAGATAGAAACATCAGCTAAGATAAGCGCACAAACTAGCAGTATGCCATTAGATGGGTCGGACTTTGGAGGGATGGAAATAGATATCGGATTAAAAGGAATGCATTTTGAATCTTTGGAAGCAAATATCATTCAAGAATTCCCTCCGACTGAATTCAGTATCGCAGGTATGCCGTTAGGATTTTCAGGAATGAAGTTTGTGGATACCAAACTTGAGATTGAGATGCATAATGGAATCCGATTGCCCGTTGTTCTTGATTTTGATATGGTGGGAGTCAATCAAAAAGGGGACACATCCAAGGTAAATGCGCTTTCAACTCTTGCCAGCCCTACTAATTCCAAGGATACCACTAAAACGATTGTACGCTTAAGCGAGCTTGGAACAACAACTTTAAAATACAAAGCACCAGCCTCTAATTCTTATTATGATAGCACCACCGTGTCTGCGAAAGATAATGAAACAACCATCGTTGAGCTCATGTCATCCAATCCAGCCAATTTTACTGTTAAATCTCGCGCAAGAATAGATGGTAGAGGTACACTCGAAGCAGGGATGAGTATCGGAGGAAAATATCGAATGCTAGCTCCGTTTGAGGTGATTATGGAGCCAATGACATTTATCTCGGTTACAAATACACCAGTTACAGAAATGAATTATGAAAATAGAAATCGTATTCGCTCTACGCTCCAGTCAGCGAGTATGCTTTTTTCAATTGAAAATAAGATTCCCATCGCAGGAGATCTTTCTATGCTAATGTCTAACCTTGGATTTTTCCCATTAGATACAACGGTTGCTGCGCTGAGAGATTTTAAAGATTCTTTGGTGGTAAAGCAAAACTGGCTTGAAAGCGATAGCGTTTATATTGTCACGAAGTGCGATAGCTTGAATCCTGAAACCAGCAATATTTTCATTTTTGATGTTATGACTGATTTTTCTGAGTGTGTGAATAATATGTCTTATCTAGTCAAAAGCTCATCAGGGTCTGATACGGTTATATCGTACGTGGATACATTAATCAAAATTCCCCTACCAGAACCCAAGAGTCTCCATGTTGTAACCAATAGCGGTGTTCATGCTGGTCAAGTTAGAGAGGCAGGAATTACAACTTATTCTAGCCCGCTTACTAAAGAACGAGTCAAGTTAATGACTGATCCCGGACAACCATATATGGCACCCCGATTTTATCTAAAAGGTTCTGATGGAAAACGGGTATATCTTACAACGGGGGATTATCTAGATATCAATTCTAGCGTTACATTCTCTTTAAGCAGTACCGGTATGGGCTCACCCGCACCCAATGAAATTGTAGTGAAGTACCCCAATGGTGGAGAAAATTTGGATAAAGACACCCCGGTCACGATTAAGTGGAAGACTTATGGATCGGTATCAAAAGTGGACTTAGCATATTATGCTGGTGGCAAACCAGATGTAGAAAAGGATGACGATTGGACGGATATCACCACTGAAATTGCGAATGTAGACTCATTTTCTTGGACTCCTAGTTCAACAAGCGGCATTAGCTCGCTCTCGTCATCACAAAAAGACAGCGTTAGAATTAGAATAAAATCAACCGATGGAAAAACAAGAGATATGTCAGGATGGTATTTCTCTATAACAGAAAAAAGCGGTTCAATCTCCCCTGAAACTCATTCTAGTCAAATTATAATCAAACGATTAAGTGAAGAATAGTGTTTAGAAGAATAATATTTACTCTTTTGCTGTTTTCACTATTGTTTGCCCAAAAACGCGACCCTAGAACTGTAGCGCTAGCAGGGGCAACGACAACAATTGCAGATGGAATCTATTCTGTTGGTTATAACCCTGCCTTAATTGCTTTTCAAAGAGATAAGCCATTTATGATGCAAGTCGGAGGTCTTGACTTGGGATTAGGCAATAATTATTTATCGATTGCGAGGTTAAACTGGTTAAGCGGGGATACCCTTGATAGCGCGGAAAAATCATTAATTTTGAATCGACTCGATAATAATGGCGGATTAGCATTTGGTATGAATGGGCAAGTAGCACTACCTGGAATCAATTTTGCTTCGGGCAATATGGCGATTACATCGAATTTGATGTATTTTAGTTCTTATTCTATTCCCTCTGGTATGGCTCGACTTATTTTAGAAGGTAATGCCAATAATCCTATCATCGACATGACCTTTAATTATGAATTAATGGCAGTCAATGAAACCGCGTTTTCATTTGCAATTCCATTTGAATCCTACGCGATCGGTATTTCATTAAAATCCCTACAAGGCTTGCTTTATATGGGAATTGACCCTGATTCGAGTAAGGCTGATTTTATTACCACTCCATTTGCTGTATACGGGTCTGGTAGATATTATATTCGTTCTGGTGTTGGAGGTAAGGGATGGGGCATAGATTTGGGTGTTGCGACCAAAGAGATAAATGGAATACGCTTCGGTGTTTCATTGATTAATGCACTGGGTGTAATTAAATGGAATGAGCCGTCATTCATTAAAGATATTTTAGCTGGAAAAGATAAAAAATTTGGCAATAGCGATGATGTTTGGCATTTAAAATGGGGAGGAGAAGCGCTATCTGACTCTGTCGCTGCGGTTTATACATATACCATTGATTCGCTACGCGCTGATAACCTTTCTGGTAGAACAATTTTTAATAGCAAATCTGAAGTAGTTTATAATTTGGATGAAAATGGTAAACCAAAGCCCTTCAATATTAGATATCCTGCAATTTTTAGAATGGGTGCATCATATAAAAAAGATGATTTATTAATTAGCACAGATCTCACAACAGGTTTTGAGAATAGATTATATGCTAATTCACGATGGAGATGGGCAATTGGTACTGAGCTATACCGATATCCAGTGATGCCACTTCGCTTAGGTTTTGCATGGGAAGGTATGGATCGGACAGAGCTTGGGATGGGAATAGGTTTTCATGGTGGGCCTATAATGGTTGATCTTGGATTTTCATTCAAAAGCGGTATGTGGATACATTCAATGAAAGGATTTAATTTTTCTTTAGGGTTTACGATGACAGATTTTAAAGGCAGGAAAGAAAAAGAGAAACCTTCAACTGATGGACCATCCCCAGTTCCTGAAAATGCGCTTCCTAGTGAAGATCAAGAGCTAGATGAATCACTTCCGAGCGATGATCAGGAGCAGAATTCCCCCGATTGAGAATAATACGTTTCCCATCCATGCCGCTACGATAGGTGAAGCAATCCCGCTATAGCCTATCGACATTCCAAGCTTGATGAATACATAATAAATAAAAATCACAAAAATCCCCATCCCCGCGCCAAATGATAACCCTCCTTTTGGTCGAATAACCACTAAGGGAATACCAAAAAGAACTATAATTAAATTTGTGAAGGCAAAGGAAATTTTAAATAAGCGATCTACTTCCCATTTCGTAGTATCTACACCATTTTCTTTTAATTGTTTGATTCTAACAGAGAGATCCGCAAAGCTCATTTCATCGGGCTTTTTAGATTGCTGGGTAATATCATCAGGGGAAAAATTGAGCTTTAACAATGTATCGCTTTTTGAGATGATTGTGTTATTAACAGCTCCCTTTAAATCAAAATCTCGAATAGAAAAATTATTTACATTCCAAACACTTAAAGAGTCGAGCCATTTTATTGTTTTTGCATCTAATCTTTTTGTCACAATTCCTTGATTAAGGGATATAAAAGTTATTCCGCTTCCAATCATAGATTCGGTTCTATAGCGCGCGATAGAAATATGATTCATCTCATTTTTCTGTAAAAAGATATTTCTGATCTCTTTTTTCGCTTTAACACGCGCTTTTCTCTTCATGTACTGCCTTTCAATATCGTATCGAGCTTTATTTCCTTTAGTCACCCATCTATTATCAAGCTCAAATGAAATAAGACTAACAATGAAGCCAAGTGTAGTAATTGGAATTGCAATACGATATAAGCTAATCCCATTGGATTTCATCGCAGTTAGTTCATTGCGCTTGGCAAGTATACCAACAGTAAACACGGTTGATATCAACATGGACATGGGAAGTCCAATATTAATGAACCAGGGGATAGCATAGATATAGTACTTAATTGTAATACTTACTGGAATTGCATTATCAATAAAGCGATCTAAATTTTCAATCAGATCTACAATAAGAATCACAGATACAAAACCCAATAGGGTCATGGCCAGCGTAGATAAAAACTGCTGGATAATATATAAATCTAATTTTTTCATTTAAAATAAGATAGTAATTAACA
>CAYLUE010000088.1:2949-4336 GCA_964386795.1 uncultured bacterium | reverse complement strand
AACGAATCAAAAGGAATTAAATGAAAGGAATTATTTTAGCTGGAGGGTCTGGAACAAGACTCTATCCTAGTACAAAAGCAATTAGCAAACAGCTTATTCCTATTTATGATAAACCAATGATTTATTATCCTCTTTCCATGTTGATGCTCGCGGGAATAAGAGAAGTGTTGATTATTTCCACAACAAGAGATATTGCTAAATATGAGTCATTACTTTCGGATGGGAAATCACTTGGTATGAAGTTCTCATATAAAATTCAACCTTCTCCTGATGGGTTAGCTCAGGCATTTATCTTAGGAGAGGATTTTATTGGAAATGATAATATTTGTTTAATTTTAGGAGATAATATTTTTTATGGGGATAATATTCCTGAAAAACTTAGAGGTACAGTTTCTGATGTTAATAATTCAAGCAAGGCTACAGTATTTGGTTATTACGTAAATGATCCTGGGAGATATGGTGTCGTCGAGTTTGACAAAAATGGAAATGCTATTTCCATAGAAGAAAAACCTTCAGCCCCAAAAAGCAACTATGCAGTTTCGGGTCTTTATTTCTACCCTAATGATGTAATAAATATAGCAAAGAATCAGAAACCTTCTGATCGAGGTGAGCTAGAAATAACAGATACTAATAAATATTATTTAAACGAAGGGAGATTAAAAGTTGAAATGTTGGGGCGCGGGTATGCCTGGCTCGATACGGGAACCCATGATTCTCTCTTAGAAGCTTCTCAATTTGTTCAAATCTTAGAAAAGCGACAAGGTGTTAAAATATCATGTATTGAAGAAATTGCATATCGGATGGGGTATATAGAAAAAGATGGTATTTATAAGCTTGCCGAAAAAATGAAAAACAATTCATACGGAAAATATTTAATGAAAATAGCTAATGAAAAAAGTAATTAACTTGATTCTATAAAGTCTATAATTCTTTCTTTTATTTCTTCTCTAATCTCTTGAAATCTAACTAAATCGTTTGAATCTAAGCTCCATCCTCTAAATGGATCTTGAATGCTCCAATGGATTTTTTCTACATTACCAGGAAAAACTGGACATGCCCCTCTGGCATTATCACAAACGGTTATAACAGTATCTATTTTCATATTTAAATAATTAGAAATAGGGTCTGAAGTATGTTGGGAAATATCAATCCCAATCTCCTGCATTACAACTATGCTCATCGGGTGAACTTTGCCGGGTTGAGATCCAGCGCTAAAAACCTCATAGCGCTCTGGAGCCAGGCTTTTCAATAATCCTTCCGCAATTTGTGACCGACAAGCATTTCCTGTGCAAATAAAGAGTATTTTTTTCTTTTTTTTCATCGAATGAAATTAGAAAAAAATCTTTCATCTATTAAAGACATTAAAAATCAATTAAATTTTGAAATG
>CAYLUE010000088.1:468-2849 GCA_964386795.1 uncultured bacterium | reverse complement strand
AGAAAAAAATCTTTCATCTATTAAAGACATTAAAAATCAATTAAATTTTGAAATGGCATTTGATAAAAAAGAGCCGCTATTTGTTAATCCTTTAGAAACCTCTAAGGGGTTGACTATTAACGATTTAAATAAATATCTACCTGCGCTTCAAAGCGTAGATGACTTAACAATGTCGAAGGACGAAATGCGAGATGGAATGTTTTATGGGTTGGGAATTAACGGGTTAAAAAAAATTCCTGATAACAGTATTGATCTAATTATTACAGACCCTCCTGAATCACCTAGAAAAAATTATGACGAAAGACCTGGCCCTGTTACAATTCAAGAATATTTTGAATGGAATGAAGCATGGCTTGCTGAAAGTTATCGGATTTTAAAAGAAACTGGTGCAATATATATTCTATGTAGTTGGCGTTATTCAGGAATGTATCATTCACTATTGAGCAATCAGTTTCAACTACAATCTAGAATATCATGGATGAATGAAAATGCAAAAGATCAACCAAAGCTTCCCATTTGGAAAAACAGTCTATCTGATATATGGTTTGCAACCAAATCAAATGAATTTATGTTCAATCAAAAGCCGGTTTCTGAATTATCAGAGATTGAAAGACCAGATACAAATTTTTGGGGGGATATTATGTCCTTTGAAACCCCAGCAGAATTAAATATGCCTGAAGATAAACCCAATGCCGTAATTGAAAGATTATTACGGGCATCAAGTTTTAAACTAAACTGGATCGTTGACCCATTTGCCAGAACAGGCGGGATTGGTATAATTGCAAAAAAGATGGGCAGAAGGTTTATTGGTTTTGAGGTGGATAAAGATAAATTAGTTTTAGCAATGAAACGAATAGATAGCGAGTAAATATGACACATTTTGAGAAAATTCAAACAGACATGTATGGGGCAATGAAGTCCGGAGAAAAAGAAAAGGCAAACACCCTTCGTAGCATTATATCAAAATTAAAAGATAAACAAATTGAAAAGCGTGATACCCTAACCAAAGAAGAGGAAATTAAAGTACTTCAAACACTGGTCAAACAGCGCAAGGAATCAATTGATTTATACCAAAAAGGTGGGCGCAATGAGCTTGCTGAAATTGAAAGCAAGGAAATGGATATAATCAATTCATATTTACCAACGATGATGGATGAAGATGACATAAAAAAGATCGTGCAAAGCGTAATAAAAGATACCGGCGCAAGCTCAATGGCAGATATGGGAAAAGTGATGCCAGAGGTAATGAAGCTTGGAAAAGGCTTGATTGATGGCAAAACGGCTCAACGCTTTGTCAGTGAACAGTTAGGGTAAGACAATAACACATCAATGATTTTATTTTTAGATGCAGTAGCTTTTTTATTTATGGCATCAAATGGATTCATTGGATTTAAAAGAGGCTTTATTGAAGAGCTAGGTAGGTTGCTTGGGCTCTTATTCTCATCAATCATCGCGCTAAATTTCTATATTGCGGCTGGAACATTTTTATCTGGGATTATAGCAGTAGATCCTTGGGCTGTATTTGTGATATCTTTTATTATTATTTTTTTACTTGCTCTTTTTTGTATACGTTTAATCACTAAAGTAATTCATTTTATGTTCCTTTCCAGCAACACAAAATGGGTAAATAAAATTTTGGGTACATTTTTTGGATTTACCAAAGGGGTTTTGCTTGTAATGATGTTTTTTTGGATGTTTGAAGTAGTGCCAAATACAAATATTAGTAGCGTCATAATTAACAATTCTGTTGTAGCAAAAAAACTAGTGAATATTAGAAAAAGTGTAATTTCAACCTTTCATTGGGATGACCCAGTTATAAAAGGGGAAACTGCAATTAACAATTTTTTGAAAAAAATGGATGCTCAAGATGAGTAGAATACCTCAAGAAACGATCGATAGAATTAATGATTCTGCAGATATTGTAGATGTTGTTTCAAAAAGTGTCGAGCTTAAAAAAAGGGGGAGAAATTTTTTCGGTTTATGCCCATTTCATGACGAAAAAACGCCCTCATTTAGTGTTGCGCCTGACAAGGGAATCTATCACTGTTTTGGCTGCGGTAAGGGAGGTAATGCCGTAAACTTCATTATTGAAAATGAGAAATTAAGTTTTGTGGAGGCTATTGAACAGCTGGGCCAACATCTGGGCATCCCGGTAGAATTCTCCGGTAGTAATGAATCCAGAAATGTATTTGATAATCTGTACAAAATTCATGAGGATGCAAGCGCTCTGTATCATGAAACACTCCTATCTAAGAGAGGGGGAAAAGCCTTAAAATATTTAACAGATCGCGGTATTTCAATTGAATCGATTAAATTTTTTAAAATTGGGTTTGCCCCTGAAAGTTCAAAATTTTTATTTAATACTATCAAATCTAATGACT
>CAYLUE010000088.1:0-458 GCA_964386795.1 uncultured bacterium | reverse complement strand
GCAGTCATCATAATAACAGCAAGATGTGATTGTAAATCTAATGACTTTGATAAAGAGGTATTTGAAAAATCAGGATTATTTGGGCATTCTAACTCTGAATTTTTTGATCGTTTTCGATCGAGAATCATGTTTCCAATTTGGAATGCTTCCGGAAAAATCGTTGGATTTGGTGGTCGCGTTTTCGCTAGCGACGATCCTGCAAAATACATGAATTCACCTGAAACACCTCTGTATAAAAAAAGTGACATTTTTTATGGACTCCATCATGCGCGTGATTCTATTCGAAAAAATGGGTATGCCATACTTGTGGAAGGATATACAGATGTCATTCAGCTATACCAAAGCGGAATAAAAAATTGTGTAGCAGTTTCAGGAACTGCATTCTCCGAAAGACACGTCAATCAAATGAAACGATTTTGTACTAAGGTGCTATTAGCCTATGATGGTGATTCTGCTGG
>CAYLUE010000087.1:0-4401 GCA_964386795.1 uncultured bacterium | reverse complement strand
CATCTGCAGTCTAAAGGCTTTGTCAAAACGCAGAAGATGGTACTGTTGAAGTAAGTAGTATTTTTCTGATAAATTATTTGTACCTATGAAGCGGTTTTATTTTTACAGCTATCTTTTCACGTTGGTAATTATTGGTTGTGGCCCTGAACTACGCACCGTAGTTGAGCGTGATACATACAATCGAATCATCTTAGAAGCTGAGCTTAAAGGTGAAGTGGATACAAATTGGGTTAAACTGCATACTTATCATTTTATTGGCCCCTCTACTAATGGCCCTCCCCTAGAAACAGCTAAGGAAGCTCAAAGCGATGTCAGCGTAGATGATAATGGTAATTTAGCATGGGGAGCAGAAGAACCCTCAACTCCGGAACCTATAAACGCAGAACCCCCATTAGAAGATACTCCTCCCGACACTGGTCAAGTCGTACAAGATTTTACCATTACCGTTGATAGTACCAAAAAAACATTTTCTAGTTTTGCTAAAGGTAGAAAAGAAGGTGAGTGGAAAACATGGCATGCGAATGGTCAACTGAAGACCTACTACACCTATATAAAAGATCAAATTGAAGGTACCTATACCTATTACGACAGCATAGGTACTACGATTAAAACAGAAACCTATAAAAAAAGTATCCTTGAAGGCATTACAAGCGATTTCAATGAGAATAGCACCTTAAGAATGACCACGAATTATAAAAAAGGCTTAAAAGATGGGTTGCAAAAAGAGTTTATTGAAGGCGTGGTCCTGATTGAACAACGTACATTCAAAAAAGATAGCCTTGATGGTGAATGGACAAGTTGGCACGATAATGGCACTAAAAAAGTGGTTCGAGTTTATAAAAATGGTGTACCCAGAGGAAACTGGCTTTTTTATGATGAAAAAGGCGCTTGGATGCGTGAACAGCAGTACAAAAAGGGTCTCGCAGATGGTATTTGGTCTTTTTATGATCGTGATAGATTTAAAGTATTCCATTATTACACGTTAGGTGAACTGGTTGCGGAGTATACGGAAGCAAAATGGCCCAATGGGCAAATTAAAGAAGACCCACCCACGTTCAACAAAGAAGGACAGCTGCATGGCACGCGTATTGGGTATTGGGCCAATGGATCAACCCGCTATACAATGGACTATAAAAAAGGAAAGAAAGATGGGGATGAAATTCGCTACGACTCGACAGGGGTACTTATCTTTGAAGTTCGGTATGATAAGGGCATTAGAAATGGAATGGAAAAAGAATATTATGCGAATGGAAATCCAAAACGACTGGCGCGCTACAAAGACAATATACTTGATGGAATGGAAAAAGAATATTATATGAATGGAGATCCAAAACGACTCGCGAGCTACAAAGATGGCAAGCTCAATGGAAAAACTGAATTATTTGATTCATTAGGAGTTAAAACTGAAACTATTGCCTATAAGGATAGCTTAAGAAGCGGGAAAACTACCTTATGGTGGCCCAATGGGAAAGCCTACCAACGCTTAACATATGAAAATGATATTTTAGAGGGAAAATTTGAAGAATGGGATAGTCTAGGCACAGATATTGTTAAGGGCTCCTATACGGATGGTGTGCGCCATAAAAAATGGCTTTATTATGACAGCGAAGGTCGACGAGATAAATTTGTTTTTCTTGATATGGACTCCATAATCACAGACTACAAATTTAAATATTATCCAAATTGGCAACTAGTGGAAGAGCCTGGTTTTGATGATCGCGGACTTTATGATGGTAAATGGGAATCATTTTATATTGATGGAGCTACATCTAAAAAGTTTTCCTATACAGAAGGAAAAAGAGATAAAATCTGGATGTCTTACTATCAGGATGCGCGACGAGAGAATTATACCTTCTACGCGCTAGACACGCTCATCACTGATTACGATTTTACCTACTACAACAACCTGCAAATCATGGAAGAGCCTAAGTTTAGTAAAGATGGGTTATTTGATGGTAAATGGGAACAGTTCTACGAGGGCGGTGAAACTAAAATGACATTTTCGTATGATCGAAATAATAAAGACCAAATCTGGATGTCATATTTTCCAGATAACCGTCGACAAAACTATACATTTTATAATCAAGATACGCTTATCACAAATTATGATTTTAAATACTATGACAATATTAAGATTGTAGATAATCCAGATTATTATGATTATGAATATTACATGAATTTGCAAATCGTTGAAAAACCACGATACGATAATTTGCAAATTATCGAAGAACCCGAATTTGATAAAAATGGTCTATACGATGGCAAATGGGAATCATTTTTTGAGAATGGGGATCCGTGGCGTACCTTTTTTTATGAAGAAGGGCTAAAGGTTAAGCTATGGTCGGTATTCTTCGACTCAACTGGGGTACGGCACTCTGAAACAAATTATGAAAATGATCTAAGGCATGGCCAATATCAAGAATGGTATGAAAACATTATTGTAAGACCCAAAGAAGAAGGCCTTTATAAAGAAGGGGTCAAGGATCTACTGTGGTCATACTGGAATGAATTTCAGGAAAAACGTTTTGAAGAATGGAGAGATGGTATTCTCTATGATTCATTTGAATATGAATACTATCCAAATGGACAAGTCAAAGAAGAGCCATCCTATAAAGACCGCAGAAAACACGGGGACTGGGTCCGTTATTTTCCAAATGGCGATATTATGGGAACGCGAACATTTAAAGTTGGACTTAAGGAAGGGCTTTGGATAGAATACTATAAGAATCCTCCCGGTGATCGCGATGATATTATTGCCTGGAAAGGAAAATATGTTGCGGATAAAAAAGAAGGTAAATGGGAATGGTTCTGGCTAAATCAAGAAAAGCAGCGTGTTGACAATTATAAAAAGGGGGAAATGACCTCAGAAAAATGCTTTGAGCGTGATGGTAGCGGGCAAACGCGAGATTGTTCAGAGGTTCGCTACGAAAGTAGCCGCTAATCTAGCGTAGCAAAATAGCGCTTCGCTTCTTCCATTACTTTACCTGAAAGTAGCACCGAACCAACGACTGTTGGAATTGCCATAACAGCGTACATACCATCCACCACATTGATTACAACCTCTATTGTGATCATAGCGCCAACAATAATCGTTATAATATAAAAACAGCGGTAATAAAAAATACTTTTTGTCCCAAATAAATAGCCGCTACACTTGCTACCATAATAAGAATAGCTCATCATTGTTGAGATGCTGAATGTTAAGACTGCAGCTAATAAGAGAAATTTTCCAAAACTACCCAATTCTTTGATGAATGCTGTGGTCGTCATTGTAACGCCATTTAATCCTTCATCCTGCCAGACGCCAGAAGCTAATATGACCATTGCGGTGATCGTACAAACAACAATTGTATCAATAAATGGTTCGATCATCGCGACTAGCCCTTCACGAACAGGTTCTTTGGTCTGAGCTGCTCCATGCGCCATATCAGAGGTTCCAAGTCCAGCTTCATTTGAGAAAAGTGCTCTTCTAACCCCTGCTATAATCACTGCGCCAACCGCGCCACCCATCACTGCTTCACCGGTAAAAGCATCATGCACAATCAGCTTAAATAGCGAAGGAATTTCTGATAAATGATTAAAAATCACTAACAATCCTGCAAATAGGTACAAAACAACCATAATTGGCACCATAAATGATGCAACCTGGCTAATTCGTTTAATCCCTCCAAAAATGACTAAAGCGGTCAAAAAGGCCATAAATAATCCCTGTACAAAGTTTCCCATCATAATATTATTCTCAAACCATCCGTTGGGAATAAAAACTTGATTACGAATAATATCGGCAAGCTGATTGGATTGAAACATGACCGTACATCCTACTAAGCCAGCTAAGCTAAACATAATGGAAAGAGGTTTATATTTTTCTCCAAGACCATTTTCAATATAATACATGGGTCCGCCTTGGATATTGCCTTGATCATCCTTGCCTCTATATAGTACTGCTAAAGTGCAGGAAAAGAATTTTGTAGACATTCCAACGATTGCGCTAACCCACATCCAAAATAGTGCTCCTGGCCCTCCCATCTGGATTGCAATTGCAACCCCACTAATATTTCCTAAACCAACAGTACTAGCTAATGCGCTCGTTAATGCTTGAAAATGAGTAATTTCCCCAGGGTCATTTGGGTCATTATACTTTCCAAACAAGATATTGACGCCATGGCGAAAGTATTTAAAAGGAACGAATCGGCTATAAAATGAAAAATAAATACCACCACCTAACAGTAAAATGAGTAGTGGCAATCCCCACATAAAACCTGCAAAAGCAGAAACGGCTATTTCAAAATATTCGAACAATTTCATTTCAATATCATTAAATGTTATGAATTATAGCGAAATTCATGTGTTAATTACTATCTTATTTTAAATGAAAAAATTAGATTTATATATTATCCAGCA
>CAYLUE010000086.1:0-4459 GCA_964386795.1 uncultured bacterium | reverse complement strand
TGGCTATCTTGGAAATAAAACTTTCTTTATAAAGCCAAGTGCTTTTACCAACATCCCTATTATCAAATCGAACGACATGGAAACCCTTTTCAACTAAAGGATTAATAAATTCCAACGGCCACTGCATGCAGTTGGCGTTTGCACCCATAATTAGAAGAACTGTGGGATTGGAAGAATCGCCGAAGTCTTCCCACCAGATACTGATGTCGTTTACTTCGGCAATACCTTGTGGCATTGGGCTAACTTAAAAGTCTCTGCGCCACTCTATTCCAAATCTTCTCGGTTGACCCCAATAATCTGCAGCCATTCCTAGCGATGGGTCACCTATTTCAGGATCTCCGCCCTGCCATAACATACTTGATATATATTCTTTGTCAGTTAGGTTTGTGCCCCATAAAGTAATGGTAGTTACACCATCAGGAAGAGAAATAGCAATTCTCCCATCAACTAAATTATAGCCAGGTAATTCAGAACCAGGAGTGTGCCTCATGGTTCCCCAAGAATTGTCACGTTTAGTTAATCCAAGTTGGCTAACAACATTTGCACCTGATGACAATGTTTGAGTGTGTATTAAAGCCACGTCAAACGTATGACTTTTTCCGTTATCACCAGCATACCCAAATGGTGTATCGCTAAGGTCTCTTTGCGTGATAGTTGTAACGAAAGTAGTAGGATCATAAGCGTAGTCGTCAACGGTGAAACTATTATATTTTCCATCCATGAAACCATAAGTCATGGTCATAGCCCAACTATCAGAGAGTTGAGCAAGAAGTTCTAGCTCTATCCCTTCAATTGTTGCCTCTTCAGCATTAATGATGTCAGCTGTAGGCTGCCCATTAATAACTCTTCCAACCGTTATTTGTTGATTTTCATAGCTGTTATAGAAATAAGTACCGTTTAGTCGTAAAGTTCCGTCTCTAAGAGTGCTCTTAAAGCCAACCTCATAGTTATCAGAGACTTCAGGAAGGAAAGCCTTCATGTCGATAGCTTGATTGAAGCCACCAGATGAATAACCTTTACTGTAACTGTAATAAGTCATTACGTTCTCCGAATTCTGATGACTTAAAATAACTCTAGAAGTAGTTTCACTGTAGTCAACTTCTTGATAACAGGTTTCAGATGTAGCCATCATCGTAGTGGGGTCTATATTTCCAGGGCAATTATTACCTGGGTCAAAAGCACCGCCATACAAATATTGACCTCTTGTGTATTTTCTGTCGTCTTCGGTTCTTCTTACGCCAACGGTTATGTCTGTTTTATCATTTATTACGTAAGTACCTTCCGCAAAGAAAGCGTCGTTGGAGTTAGTCACAACGTTGTATTGAGTTCTTGAACCAAACATTTGAGTACCCATTACTGTTTGAGCTACGTTAAGAACTCCAGGTATAACCATATAAAACATTGGCCATGCAGTAGGTGCTGGAGGTGTATATCCCCCTAAAACAGGTACATCGGTAATTCCATAGTTGTCTTCCTCAAAAGTATAAGCACCAATTGTCCAACTTAAATTATCAGTGTCTCCACTCAGTCTTATCTCGTGTGAATCAACATCGAATTCCTGTTCGTAATTAATAACATCTAAAAGGTTTGTGGTTGTGGTCGTAGGTGAATTACCACTACCCATGCCCCAACCCCAAGTACCGTTATAGTTTTCTATTTCTCTATGATTTGAAATCATAGTCAATGTTCCTATGCCTAGATCTAGACTTTGAGTAAGAGTAAAAGAATCTGTGTCTGTAGTAGCATGTTGATTAGGGTTATTGTCTCTTCCTAAATACCTGCTTGTTTCCTGACAATTATTTCTCATGGTGTCATATGTTCCTGCAAGAAAAGCAACTGCAGGGAAACCAGTGGCTAATGCACCATTAGCAGGAGCAATAAAACGACAACTTGAAAGCGTAGCTAATTCATCAGTTTCAAAATGATCAAAAGTGAATCTCGCATTATAAGTATCTCCAGAGTATTTAACAGAAGCTCTAAAGGATTGAGAGTCTTCATTACCTTGATCTTCTCCAGTGATTTGGTTTGTAATAAACCCATCCGTCTCTTTAGTCATCATCGCAAATCGAGCAGACAATTTATCAGTGACAGGAAGGTTAAAAACACCTCTCACAACTGAGTGTCCTTCGGTACCAACTCCTAAATTAACAAATCCTTCTAAGGCTTCTGTTGGGTCTTTTGTGATGATATGTATTAATCCAGCTGTTGTGTTTCTTCCAAAAAGTGTTCCTTGAGGTCCTCTAAGCACTTCAACACGATCAACGTCGATCAAGTCAACCATTCCACCTTGAGGTCTACTTAAATAAACACCATCTATGTATATCCCGATCTTAGGATCTTGTGTTTCGGACCAGTTAGATTGTCCAATACCTCTCAAGAAAACATTCGTTACTGTTGAATTTATTCCTTGAGCAGAAAAATTTAAATTAGGTGTTAATTTAGTTATGTCTTGAATTTCAGTAATGTTTCTTGCTTCTAACCTATCTCCTCCCAAAGCAGAAATTGGAATAGGTACAGATTGAGCTGACTCTTCTCTTTTCCTCGCAGTTACCACCACCTCGTCGAAGATAGATGATCCTTCGTCTGCGGATTCAGATGATTCAGCAGAAAAAGTAAAAGAAGGTATCGTGATTAAAGAAAGTCCTAAAAATAATGCCTTAAGTTTCATAAGGTTTTCCCCAAATAGTTTTAAAGATAACATTTAACTACTTTTAGGGAGTTTTTGGAAGGAAATATTGTCATAATATATGTCAATTGAATTGGAGAAGTTTATGTAAATTTAATCCCACCTTGTTAGATGGTCACTTAAATCTAGTTCAGGTAAGGATTTTATATGCCCAGAAGGTGTTCCTACGTAAAGATATCCTATAACCTCGTAATTAGCAGGCAGCTCTAAAGCATCAGTAATATGCTGATTAAAAGCCATTTTTCCTGTTCTCCAAATCGCAGAATAGCCAATATCATACAAACCTAAGAGTATGTTCTGGGCCGAGGCCCCTAAAGAGATAATTTGCTCTATTTTAGGCACTTTAGGGTGTTCTTTGATGTCAGCTGCTAAAACAATCACCATTGGAGCTCTAAATGGTGCTTTTTGAAGCTTTTCTTTTAATTCATCAGTTATTTCCTCGCCTAAAGAAACAGAAGCTTTCAGAAATGCATCAGCTAGCCTATTCCTAGAATCACCTCTTATTTCTATAAATTTCCAAGGTCTCAACCAAGCATGATCCGGTGCCCGTAAAGCACCCTTGTAAACTTGCTCCATTTCTTCAGTGGTAGGTGCGGGATCGGCAAGATGTGCTACCGAGTTTCTATTTTGAATAGCCTTTAAAGTTTCCACTTATATTTATCCTTTAATTAGATTGTGTATTATAAATTAAGACCTTTGAATCTTGTATCTATCCTATAATCTCAAGCCTAAAAAAATGAAAGGCCTGGAAAAGCGTTCCAGACCTTTCGGTAACCACCAACCTTGGGGAGGGTTGAATATTCGTCTTTATTTATAGTCTGTAACGAATTCCGACTAGTATAGAACGAGGCATTTGCGCTCTGGCTCCGTTCTTAGGCGCTCTTGCTATAACATCTGTCTCATCAGTTACATTAGACACTACCATATAGACATCCATCGCTTCATTAACTGCTTTAGTTAAAGAGGCATCAATAACGTTATAAGAATCAATTTCTGTTCCAGCTGCGCAACTTGCTACTGAACATGTACTGCCGTAAGAATAAAGTGTTGCATTCCCGCTTAAACCATTTTCAATTTCAAAACCTGCTTGAAGGGCTAATTGGCTATCAGGAAGATCTGGGATCTCCATTCCAGCAGAAACAGAACCCCAGAAATCACTATCGAAAGTGTTATCGAACTCTGCATCCGTAGAAGTGTAGACTGCTCTTAAAGGATATTTAACACCAGAGGCAGAAGTCATTTCTGTTTGAACTATCAGCTCAAGTCCGCTAATAGAAGCTTCTCCTGCATTAAAAGTATCTCCAATCTCACAAGATCCAGTTGCTCCACCAGAAGCCGTACATTCTCCGAACATATTTTGATAATCAGTATCAAAATAAACTGCTTCCATATATGTGCTTCCATCACTATATCTAACACCCATCTCTATGTTATCCGCTTCTTCAGGATCAGCTCCTCCACCCGTCGGCGTAAAGCCTTCATGAAAACCAAAAAACAGTTGAGTGGTGTCATTCATATCGTAAGCAGCACCGAATCCCATTAATGAATTATCATTGTCAGATAAGGTTTTTGGATATCCTTTCTCAGTGTTTATAGCTGATCTAGCTGCATCTACATAACGCTGTTGAACAATAGTCCATTCTTCTGAACGGAATCCTACGTTCACAGTTAATGCTCCCATTGTAAATTCTTCATTTAGATAAATTGCTGAAGCTTCAGCAGTAGTTAATCTATTGTTAGAGCTGTAACCTGGATCTGAACCTATTGTTAACG
>CAYLUE010000085.1:0-4521 GCA_964386795.1 uncultured bacterium | reverse complement strand
GCTTTTGTATGTGGTTAGTAAATATCATGAATTCAGAAACACATGTGTTGAATTGTAGCTGATCCAAGTTATTTGAAACTTTTTTAATCATCATATGAAATGCTTGTAGAGTTTCTTTATCATCATTTCTATCTATAACCTTTTGCGATAAAAATCCCTCATCATCAACTAGAATTGACCATAATTTTTTAATAAAACGTGTGCAGCCTTGAAGACCTGTAGTACTCCACGGCTTTGCCTTATCTAGAGGCCCCATAAACATCTCGTAGATTCTCATTGAATCGGACCCATACTCTTCTACCGTTTCATCGGGATTAATTACATTTCCTTTAGATTTACTCATCTTTGAACCATCTTGTCCTAAGATCATACCTTGATTAAATAATTTTTTAAATGGCTCTTTTGTTGATACTAAGCCAAGATCGAACAATACATGGTGCCAAAATCGTGAATATAAAAGATGGAGAACTGCATGCTCTGCTCCTCCAATATAAAGATCAACTGGCATCCAGTATTTTTCTTTTTCTAAATCCCACGGTTTTTCATCATTAGACGGATCTAAATATCTTAGATAATACCAGCATGAACCTGCCCACTGTGGCATAGTATTAGTCTCTCTAAGTCCAATAATATTATCATTAGTATCTTTTACCTCAACCCAATTTTTAATATTAGCTAATGGTGATTTACCGGTTTCGCTTGGTTCATATTTTTCAACATCTGGTAATACTAAAGGCAGAACAGTTTCATCAAGCACTTGAGGCTTTCCTTCTTTATGAATAATTGGTATTGGTTCTCCCCAATACCTCTGCCTAGAAAATAACCAATCTCTCAATTTATATTGTACTGTCCTCTCTCCTCTTTTATTTTCCTCAAGCCATAAGGCCATTTTTTCTTTAGCCTCATCTATATATAATCCATTTAAGAACTCGCTATTTATAGCTGGCCCATCTCCAGTATAAGCACCACCAGAAAAATCTTTACTTGTCTCTACCGTTCTTACGATTAGTAAATCATATTTTGTTGCGAATTCCCAATCCCTTTCATCTTCACCTGGCACTGCCATGATCGCCCCTGTACCGTAGGCCATAATAACGTAATCCGATATCCAAATTGGTATTTCTTTGTTATTAGCGGGGTTAATTGCATAAGATCCTAAAAAAACTCCATTTTTATCTTTATTAAGATCAGTTCTATCCAAATCTGATTTTTTAGATGTTTTTTCGATATAATCATTAACTTTATTTTTTTGTTCATCAATGACTAGTTCTTCAACTAAAGGATGCTCTGGAGCTATTACAATGTAAGTAGCTCCAAATAGGGTATCGTGCCGAGTTGTAAAAACCTCAAGATTCTTATCAATAGATGGTAATTCAAAGAAAACTTTAGCACCTTCTGATTTTCCAATCCAGTTTCGCTGAAGCTCTTTAATACTATGTGGCCAATCAACATCATCTAGTCCGGATAATAATGATTCTGCATATTTTGTTATCCGAAGCATCCATTGTCGCATAGGGACTCGAACAACAGGATGGCCTCCGATATCTGATTTTCCATCAATGACTTCCTCATTTGCGAGCACTGCTTTTAATTCAGGGCACCAATTCACAGGAACCTCAGCTTCATAAGCTAAACCTTTATTGTATAATTGAATGAATATCCATTGAGTCCATTTTACGTATCCTGAATCTGTAGTATTTATTTCTCTTGACCAGTCATAAGAAAAACCGAGCATCTTAATCTGTCGCTTAAAATTGCTAATGTTTTCTTTAGTAGTAATAGATGGATGGGTACCGGTTTTAATTGCGTATTGCTCAGCAGGAAGACCAAAAGCATCCCATCCCATAGGATGGAGAACGTTATGGCCTTGATGGCGTTTATATCTGGCTAAAATGTCGGTTGCAATATATCCTAATGGGTGGCCAACATGAAGACCAGAACCCGATGGATATGGATACATGTCTAAGATATAATATTTAGGCTTATCTTCTTCGAAATCATTAGTTTTAAATACCTGGTTGTCATCCCAATATTTCTGCCACTTTTTTTCTATAGATTTGTGATTATATGCCATAATTAACTATATAATATATATAAAATTTATACCTTCGACTGTGCTAATACAATAAGTGACGAAGAATTATATTAAATATTTTATTATAAAGAAGCTACCAATGAGCAATACGGTGAAAAGGATAGCAAGAATATTAAAATATCGATCGATAAAATCTTTAATCGGTTCACCAAATCTCCAAATTAGTCCACCAATAAGGATAAAACGAGCAGATCTACTTATGATCGATGCCAATAAGAAAAGATTGAAATTAATATTAAATGCACCTGCTGATACAGTAAACACTTTAAATGGTATCGGCGTAAAGCCAGAAACAAAAATAATCCAAAAATTCCATTCATCATACTTTTGCTTAATGTCATAGAATAATTCTGAAGAAAATCCAGGAATTATATCAATAAAAAAATTAGCAATTGCTGAAAATTCCCCTACGGTATTCCACCATAAAAAATATCCAATTGAATAGCCAAATACTGCACCGAGCGCAGAACCAATAGAGCAAATAAGTGCAAATTTAAGAGCTTTAGACCTTAACCCTAAACATAGCGCGATTAATAATACATCAGGGGGTATTGGAAAAAAAGATGCTTCGGTAAAAGCTAGTAGGAATAGAGCAACTGCACCCCATTTAGAATCTGACCATTCTAAAACCCAATTGTATAGGTTTTTAAGCCAGTTCATTCAAATAAATTAAATATTATAATCACTAATGATGAAAGACAGAGAATCGTATCTAACACCAGATTGATCTTCTATAACGACTTGCCAATCACCAATTCTTTGAGAGTTAACTGTTATATAGCTCCATGATCTCCAATTGAAAGATCGCTTAGATTCCATTTGAATTTTTGATTTTAATTTCCCATCATGATACCATTTATGAAATAATACTTTTGAATCATTGCGATTTTGCACACCAGATAAGAAATAAACTCTCTTAGCATCTGTTGTAAATGTATTTTTTGGCTCAATAATAGATCTATTTATTACATCAGTACCTGTAAACATGTTTAATATTTTAAAGGGTACGTCATCATCTTTTTGTGTAATTAATGCTTTTTTCTTCACTCTTTTGCTAGCTTTTACTATTGGTATATATTTTTTTGGTTCAATATTATCTGAAAAATCAACTTTTTCTTTTTGAGTTAATTCTGCTTTTGTAGTTGTAGGTTCGATTTCTTCCGATTCATCCACAATAGGTTTAATATCATTTTCTATCTTTTTATTATGGACGGCAAGGTGTATAGGTTTACTTGCTTTAAGTTTGGTGTTTGCAGATACAAATGAAATCATATAAATTGCATAAACAGCAATCACGATTCCAGAGGCAACTTTCAATCTTTGCCAGACTGAAATGCCAAGAAGGATTGCGATTACTATCGTTATCTGCAATACAACAGGTTCCGTAATTAATGGCCTAAACATATACTTTAATTTAAAATTGTTTTTACTTAAAGCAATACATGAATGTTAACCTATATAGACCACTAATACTGACTATCATATTAAACATAAGGCATAAAATGAGAAAATTTTACCCCATAATTAACCTCTTATTGTTATTTAATATCATCGCATGCGATAAACAGAGAACTGAAACTGCAGCAAATGTTGACAATAAAGATCTTACGCGAGAAGAAATTATAGCACAGCGCTGGGAGTTACGCATTGATACAGTAAGCTATGCAATAGGATTAGATGTCGCAATGCGATTGGATCAACAATTTGACAAACTTAATCATGATAGAGTCAATCAAGCCATATCCGATTATTATACGGGTTCTAAATTTTATCTTACGGATAAAGAGCGCATTGCAGCCATCAATACATATAATAAACTACTTGCGCCCAAATTTAAAATGGATCTTGAAAAAAAGAATATTAAAGAGGGTGGTGCTTTTTTTAAATCAAATAAAAATAATCCAGGTATAATAGAACATAAAAGTGGAATTCAATATAAAATAATCAGCGCATCAGATGGGTTAAGGCCCACTCAAAGTGATATAGTAAGTATACATTATATAGGAAAATTAATTGATGGTACAAAATTTGATAGCTCCTACGATAGAAATCAACCATCAACTGTTCCACTAAATAGGCTAATCCCTGGCTGGTCTCAAGGAATTCAACTAATGACCGTAGGTTCTACTTATCAGTTTTTTATTCCGGGTCACCTAGCTTATGCCCAAGAAGGTGGACCGGGAGGTCCAATGGCAACGCTAATCTTCCAAGTGGAATTATTAGAAATTATTAGAGGAGTTAATTAAACTAAATAATTAGTTTATTGGTACACCAGTTAAGGGATCAAATTTAGTTTCAATTTTTCTCCACCCTACCCCATTAACCTTGATAGTGGTGATCTAAAATTCACGTACTTTTCGGTGCATTTTGACATCTTCAGCAATTTTCTTTGCCATTTCTTTGGCGACTTTGGAATCAAGTCTAGA
>CAYLUE010000084.1:2848-4643 GCA_964386795.1 uncultured bacterium | reverse complement strand
TATGATATTCAATTTGATTAAATAAGGATGAAAAAATTAAACATTTTTTTTAGCAATTCAATTTCAACACATAAATGGGGTGGTGGTGAAAAATGGATGGTTACAGCAGCAAATGGATTAAAAGCAAGAGGGCACAATGTCATTCTTTCAGGTAAGGCAAATTCTGAATTTCTAAATAAAGCAAAAGAATCAGGACTGGATATTTTACCATTAAATATTTATGCTGATTATAATCCCTTTAAAATTTGGTATACTAAAAGAATATTAAAGAAAAATTCTATCGATGTTATCGTTTTAAATCTTAACAAAGATATTCGCGTAGCTGGAGTTGCAGCAAAATGGGCAAAGGTTCCAGTGATTATTGCTCGCAATGGTATTCAATTATTTTCTGATAAATGGAAATATAAAAAAACCATTGGGATAGTTGATGGTATCATTACCAATTCAAAATCTATTCAAAAAGCTTACAATGATTTCCCTTGGATGGATAAAAACAAAACCACAGTTATATATAATGGTTTACAATTAAGAGATTCAATTAAAAAATATGATATTAGAACCAAATGGGATATTGAAAAAGAAAGTATAGTATTTGTTGCCGCTGGCAGATTGACATCACAAAAAGGTTTTGACTTATTGATTGATGCGGCAAATAAATTAAATAGCGCTTCAAAGCCTTTTGATATACTTATCGCTGGTACAGGTAAAGACCATAGTCAATTAACAAGCCAAATTGAAAAATATGATCTAGGCAACAGTATAAAACTTATTGGATTTCAAGAGAATCTAGATTCGATACTTTTAGCAGCAGACTATATTATCATGCCGTCGAGACAAGAAGGGATGCCAAATGTTGTAATGGAAGGCATGGCGCTAGGACGACCTGTCCTTGCCGCGAATGTTAATGGCGTGCCTGAGCTAATGGAGCATTTAAAAACAGGATATATTTTTGAACCATTTAATGTAGATGCGATCGTTAATGCCATTGAATTTGCATTAGATAAACATGGTTCAGAAGAAATTATAGATTGGGGGTCAATGGCAAAAAGACATATAGCTGCTAATTTTACCATCGATCATATGTTAGATAGATTGGAAGAGTATTTCTATCAACAATATAGCTTAAATCGCAGATAGCTAGCTTTTAATGACCCCTGATTATTTGATTATTGATTTTGATAGTACGTTTATCACCAAAGAATCCCTTGATGAATTGGCTTCACATGTTTTATCTCGATCTAGCACTGATAAATATATAGTAAAAAAAATACAACAAATCACAAATGATGGAATGAGTGGTAAGATTAGCTTTTATGAATCTATCAATTCAAGACTTCAGCTTATGATGGCAAGCAGAGATGACGTACAAGTGGTTTCAAAAAATTTAAAAGATCATGTCTCGCCTTCCTTTTATAGGAATAAAGACTTTATTAATAAGCATCATAGAAAAATATACTTTGTTTCTGGGGGATTTCGTGAAATGCTTCTACCGGTCTTGACAGAATATGGCATTAATAACGAGCATGTTTTTGGAAATGAATTTATTTATGATGATAAAGATAAGGTGCTAGGTTTTGATAAAAATAATCCCCTTGCTGATCTAAATGGTAAAGCAAAAATAATAAAATCATTATCATTAATGGGTGAAATACATGCCATAGGCGATGGATATAATGACTATCAGCTTAAAGCATCTGGCGCGGTTTCCAAGTTTTTTGCTTTTACAGAAAATGTATATAGAAAGAATGTATGCGAACTAGCAGATAAGATTTTATCATCTTTCGATGATTACATT
>CAYLUE010000084.1:0-2748 GCA_964386795.1 uncultured bacterium | reverse complement strand
GATACTTCAGCCGTTTCAGCAGATAAAGGATTGATTATTCGCGGGCATCCAGTTATGGATATTACCCATATCTTACCTGAAGAGGTTTTCTATTTATTATTAACTGGGGATTTACCTAGTCAAGAACAGCTTGTCGATCTTCAAAATCAATTAATTGCCCATCAGGATGTGCCTGAATATGTATGGAAAGTAATAGATGCTATGCCTGAGGATTCACATCCAATGACGATGCTTTCTATTGCTATTCAATCCATGAGAGTTGATAGTTTGTTTGTGGAAAAATTTAATGAAGGCACCCCTAAAGATGATTACTGGAAATGGATACTAGAGGATGGGATTAAATTGATTGGAGTCTTGCCATCAATTGCTGCAGCGATCTATAGAAAACGCATCAATGAAACAGATCGAATAGATCCTGATTCAAATTTGGATTGGGCTGGAAATTTTGCACATATGCTAGGGATAAATGAAAGCGATGATTTTAAAAAGCTTATGCGTTTATACTTAATGCTTCACTCTGACCATGAGGGTGGTAATGTTAGCGCATTTAGTTCGCTTACTGTAGCTTCATCTCTGTCTTCACCATTTCTTGCAATTGGCGCAGGCTTAAATGGCCTTGCAGGCCCATTGCACGGCTTAGCAAATCAAGAATGTTTAAAATTTGTACTTGAAATACGCGATCATTTTAACGGAGCTCCAACCAATGAAGAGTTAGTAAAGTTTTGCTGGGACCGACTAAATGATGGACGTGTTATTCCTGGTTATGGTCATGCAGTTTTACGATGTCCCGATCCAAGGTTTTCTGCCTTTATGAAATTTGGACAAGAGCATATTCATGATGATGCTGTATTTAAAATAGTTGAAGCCTTGTTTGAAGTAGTTCCACCCGTACTTAATGAGCATGGTAAGGCCAAAAACCCCTGGCCTAATGTAGATGCAGTTTCCGGCTCCCTACTCTATTATTATGGGCTGAAAGAGTTTAATTACTATACAGTATTGTTTAGCCTATCAAGAGTAATGGGCATTGTTTCTCAAATTGTAATCAATAGAGCATTACGCATACCTATTACCAGGCCTAAATCAGTGACGATAGATTGGCTAAAAAATAATATTTAATTTTTGTTGCCACTAAAACCAGTCCAAAAAAATCTTGCTTCAATAATTCGGGCAAGAACAATATGGCCTGTAATGCTTTTCCTCAATTTATTTTTTTTTCATGCATGCTCATCGCACCCTGTTATTAATCCACATTTACCCGAAGCAGGTAAGGTAAAAAAGGGATATGCATTATCTGTGGAGAATATTGCCCCCTACCTATGGTATAGGGTAGGCATTTCTGATAAGAGTGAGGTGGGGGTACGTTTTGGCCTTCCAATTTATGGGTCTGGATTAGATTATAGTCGTGTTCTATATAAAAAGAAAAATAAATGGGATATGCTCAATCTTGCCTGGTCAGTGAATCCAAATTATAATCTCGATGCTACCTATTATAAATTCAAAACTAAAAAAACAGATACAGATTTTCTTAAATCTAGATGGATCGGGTTAAGAATGATGTCGATACAAAAAGGAATTACAGGTCATACAAGTAACCGATTTGGGCTATTATTTGGTTTTCAATCAAATCCGAGATGGGGAATGGAGTTTGGCTATTTTCATGATCCATCAGCTATTCCAGTTACAGATTTATTTAATCCAAATTGGGACCCTTTGGCCGAGAACAATATTGATAGATTTTCAAATAAGCCTATGAAGGATAAGAATTCTGGATTTCCCTCAGAATTTTCCAGGTTAACTGGGTTATCATTTAGCATCTTTTTCGATCTGGATGCTCCAAAGAAAAACAAGTAATCAGTGAATCAATTCTGGATTAATAAAATTAACATCACTATTTCTACCGTTTATGCCTAACAAAATGCTTTCAAAAAAGATCAAGGAAATTCTTGATATATGTGCTGCTTCAAGCTTCCCAGGTAAAACAAATGATCATCCAATTATTGTTCTGAATGCAATAAAAAACATTATAGGGGATAATAGAGCTGAACCTTCAAAAAAACTTTTAGAATTCTCTGAAAAAAAAGCTCATGAATTTCCAGCACGAAAAGATGATCAAGGAATTTTAGATGAAGCGGCCAAGGATGGAGTTGGATTAACAATTTTTGTTTCTGATCTTGAAGATGCCTGCCAAATAGGCATCCCAGAAGAGATAGAAAGACAAGCTGCTAGGTTGCAGTGGGTTAGTGATAATGGACTTGGCGGGCTAGAGGCATTAGTTGAGGTTTCTTTGCAAGATTTTGAAAGGCTTGGTACTTTTGCTTTTCATTTATTGCGTTCAAATATTTTTAATCGAGATATAAAAAACACATGGCCATATACCCGCTGTCTTTTAAAAGAAATATCTAAAAAACCATTACCTGAGCCACATGTGTATAATGAAATCGAATGTGATTTAATAAAATCGGAAAATGAATTGCAGATTATTAATCTATGCTCTGCGCACCGATTATGGAATGGTAATTATGTTAGGTCGCTTGGCTATAAAAGAGAAATTTCTCACTGGATTAAACATCAGGAAATAATAGAATATATAGAAAATGAAGAAAAAATAAGTAGCAACCTTCAAGATTATTATGATAATGGAGGAAATTTTTTTATTGAAATCGCTGAGGATTTGATTGATAATGATCAGGATATAATTTTTTTAGAGTCCCTTAGATATTTAATAAAAAAGAGAAAAGATTATCTGCC
>CAYLUE010000083.1:0-4748 GCA_964386795.1 uncultured bacterium | reverse complement strand
TTTCTACACCATTCTCCTCTTCCCAGATCTCATAGGTAATGCCGTTTATATAATCAGGAAAATTTTCAAATTTCGAATTAAAACCTTTCATTATTCATTTTCCCCAGATGCGTTACTTGAAATTCTTGTTGAACCGCGCATGATAAGTGGCCCATCTATTTGTATTCGACGTGGCTTCGTGTCCTGATCTTCAATGCTCTCAAGAATAATTGAAACAGTTTCTGCGACCATACGATTCGCAGGCTGTCTAATAGTTGTTAAATCATAAGCAGGCCATGATGCAATAGGAACATCGTCATAACCAACAACGGAAACGTGTTCTGGTATTTTTAATCCCAGTTCAAAACGAATAACGTCCATTACTGCAAATGCCATGTCATCACTTGCTACAAAAACTGCATCGGGTATTTCGTCATTGGTAAACATTTTGCGTGCAGCCTGTCGAGCATCATCTTGAATAAAATTACCAACCTCGCGAGCATAAAGAGATCTACCTTGCTTTTTCAACTCATCGACAAAGCCACTTTCTCTATCACGCTGAGTTGAGGCGCCTTCCCAGCCAGCAATATAAGCTATACGCTTGTGACCTCCGGCAATCAAGAATTGCGCAACTTGTTTTCCACCCAGAAAGTTGTCTGAAGTAACAACTGAAAGCCTATCGTCATCTTGTGTACGGTTAAATAAAATTACAGGAACCCCTGCAGCAGTACATCGACTTGCCAGGTTTGAAGACATTGAAACAGAAGCAAGAATAATACCATCAACCTGATAATCAAGAATTTCATCAACAATATCATCAATGTTTCCTGCTGTTTTTGCGACCATAAAAACCAACACATGGTAGCCTTTTTTTTGTAAAGCATTAGAAAGGAGCTCTAACGCTTCCGGATAAAAATAATTGTCTAGATGTGCAACCACGAGACCAATGATTCTTGACTTTCCTGTAATTAATGATCGAGCCAAGATATTTGGACGATAGCCGAGCTTTGAAGCAGCTTTACGAACCTTTTCATTTGTTTTTTTGGAAACAGAGGCGCCAGGCGTGAAAACCCGTGAAACTGCGGACTGACTCACGCCAGCCAGTTTTGCCACTTCTAGTGAGGTTATTTTTTTAGTTGCCATCAATCTGCCGTCCAACCTCCATCAACCATCAATGCCGAACCTGTGATCATTGCAGATGCATCAGACGCTAGAAATACTACCGCTCCCATGATATCTTCAACCTCACCTACTCGACCAAGCTTAATCTTTTCTTCAATCCAACTTCTATGCTTAGGGTTATTGAAAGTGCTTTGTGTTAATGGTGTACGAATAAATGTGGGACAAATTGTATTGACTCGGATATTATATGGCCCCCACTCAATTGCCATAGCTTTGGTAAAACCTTCTACTGCATGCTTAGATGCGGAATATACGGCTCTATCAATACCTCCTACATGGCCCATCTGGGATGAAATATTGATCAAAGAGCCTGGCTTCTTGTTTTGAATTAACCCCTTCGCCACGGCCTGAGTCAAAAAATAAGCTCCACGAAGATTGACATTCATTACATCATCAAAATCCTCTTCATTCGTATCCTTAGAAGGAGTGTGATGAGCCGAACCAGCACTATTCACCAAAACATCAAATGGTCCGTTAGTCAAAATCACTTCTTGTGACGCTTTGACATCAGAAACATCTAAAGTTATGGCTTCTGCATTCAAACCTTTTGCTTGAATAGCCTCTACAACTTTATTGAGATTTTTACTATTCCTAGCAGATAAACATACATGTGCGCCTGCCTCAGCCAAAGCAACAGCGCATCCTAAACCAATTCCAGACGAAGCACCAGTGATGATTGCTTTACGACCATTAAGTGACATAGATGGAGTTTCAGGTAATTCAATCATTCTGCAGCTTTTCCATAAGGTATGTCTTTTCCACCATAACGACGAACCCTAATATTGGCCTGTTCAGCATGCCCAACAAATGATTCCAGCATACAAAGACGAGAGCAATACTCTCCAATCTTGGTGGCCGCTTCATCAGTGGTTATTTCCTGATAGCTATGTGTTTTGAGGAATTTACCAACCCACAGTCCTCCAGTGTAACGACCCGCTTTTTTAGTAGGCAATGTGTGATTGGTTCCGATTACTTTATCACCATTTGATACGTTGGTTCTGGGTCCTAAAAAGAGTGCACCATAAGAATGCATATTATCCAAAAACCAGTGGTCTCGGTCAGTCATAACTTGAACATGCTCAGAGGCAATATCGTTAGCAACATTAAGCATCTCTTCATAACTATCACAAAGAATGACTTCACCGTAATCTTTCCAACTTACTGAGGCTGTATTCGCAGTTGGAAGAATCTTTAATATTCTGTCTATCTCAGAGAGGGTGTCTTCTGCCAGTTTTGGGTTATTAGTCACCAAAAAGGCCGGAGAATCATATCCATGCTCAGCTTGACCAAGCAAATCAGTTGCGCATAGTTCAGCATCAACTGTGTCGTCGGCTATTACCATGGTTTCTGTTGGTCCGGCAAGTAAATCAATACCTACGCGTCCGAATAATTGTCTTTTGGCTTCAGCGACATATGCATTTCCCGGACCTACCATCATGTCAACGGACTTTATAGTCTCAGTGCCAAGCGACATTGCACCAACCGCTTGAATGCCTCCAATTACATAAATCTCATGAGCACCGCCAAGATGCATGGCAGCAATTACAGCTGGATTTGGCTCACCCTTAAATGGTGGAGTGCAAGCAATAATTCTGGGAACTTTTGCAACACTTGCTGTTACCACTGACATATGCGCTGAGGCTACCATTGGGAATTTGCCTCCAGGAACATAGCAACCGACAGATTGCACGGGTATGTTTTTATGTCCAAGAATTACGCCGGGCATGGTTTCAATTTCTATGTCTAACATTGAATCTCGCTGGGCTTGAGCAAATTTCCTTATTTGGGATTGAGCAAACTTGATGTCTTCCATGTCACGTTTTGATACTTGCTTTATTAGATTTTCAATTTCGGCTGAACTCAACTTAAAAGATGTTGGGTTGTAATTATCAAACTTTATAGAGAAGTCTCTGACAGCTTTATCACCTCTTTCTGCAATTGCTCGAAGTGTGTCTTCGACGATCTTACTCACCTTCGCATCATCTAATGCTCGGTCTGCTTCATGTTTGCCTTTCTTTAAATATTGAATAGCCATAATGCCCCCACTTACTCAGGTTTTGGCGGATTTTTTTCGCCACGATCGAAGGCTTCCCAGCCTTGACCGTTAAATACGTCAACGCCAAGCTGTGCCAAAATACTTGGAAAGTCAACCGTTACCCAATTGTCAGTTATGAGACCCTCTTTAACTTCCCAAAAATCAGTGTAGTGAATTTTCACTCGTTTGTTGGTTGGCTCAAGACCCATAAATTCACCGCTATGGATTGCGTCTATGTGTCCAAAACATGAAGCCCATTCACCATCAACTAGCCATCTATCTGTTTTATATTTTCGATCCGAAAAAGCAGCTCTAAGGGGTAGCTGCCAATTGTTACGGAACTCTTCAAGGTTGTTTTTGGTGCCACAACCCTGGTTACCCATCCAACGAAAGTCTTCATGGAAGTACTTTCCCATATCATTAGATTTAGCAATCAAAGCTTCTTCCATTGCCCTAACTACAGTAAGTGTTTTTTTTGATTTCTCGTCATAACTCATTTTTTATATCTCCAACCTTTAGTTCTCTAACATCTCTCCAGTTTCCTTACTGAACAGCAAGCAAAGATTTCCTGGAATATGTGCCATAACCATAGATCCTATTTCAGCACTGTAGTTTTTCTCAGATTTGACGGAAACTACTTCGCCTCCAGCCTTAATGGAAACCATCGTCGCATCCCCCAAAAGCTCAACAGAAAAAGCAGGGCCACTAATCTCGCCTTCACTTTCAACAATGGATGCATCTTCAGCACGGAACCCGAGAGTTACCTCACCAGAATGCTTTTTATTTAATCCTGTGATTCTGACGTTTTCACCAATAAAGATGCCATCATTAATTGAACCATGCATCAAATTCATAGCAGGAGAACCAATAAAGCCTGCAACGAAACTGTTGGCAGGTTTGTTATAGATTTCTTTTGGAGTTCCAATCTGTTGAATAGCGCCAGCATTCATAACAACAACTCTATCAGCAAGTGTCATGGCCTCTATCTGATCATGGGTAACGTAAATGGTTGTGACACGTAATTCATGCTGTAGATTTTTTATTTGTGCACGAGTAGAGACTCGCAATTTAGCATCAAGGTTCGATAATGGCTCATCCATCAAAAACACAGTAGGCTCTCGAACAATTGCTCTTGCCAGGGCAACACGTTGACGTTGACCACCAGATAATTCGGATGGCTTTCGATGCAAAAAGTCATCAAGTTCAACCATTCCAGAGGCACGCATCACTCTCTCCTCATGAAGCTCTTTATCAATCTTTCGTACCTTTAGCGGAAATCGAATATTTTCGTAAACATTCATGTTTGGATAGAGCGCATATGACTGGAAAACCATTGCAACATCTCGGTCTTTTGGTTCCAATCCATTAACGATTTTTCCATCGATTATTACTTCACCCTCAGTAACATCTTCTAACCCTGCAATCATTCTCATAGTAGTCGTCTTACCACAACCTGAAGGGCCAAGCAACACAAGAAACTCTTCATCATGAATAGTAAGGTTGAAGTTATCTACACCAACAAAACTACCCCATCGCTTTGTAAGATTTTTTA
>CAYLUE010000082.1:0-5128 GCA_964386795.1 uncultured bacterium | reverse complement strand
TGATTTATTAATCAATAAATAAATTAGAATTTGATTTGGCATCGTCAGCCAATGTTTGTAAGGCTTTATAATGATTTTTCATTCCCATATTTGGATATATATAATTGAAGTTTTTATGTCTCCAAAATGACATGGCAGCACCAGCATATACAGTAAAAGCTTGTAAGGATCTCTTTTCTTCAGGCATTAATGTAATCACCTTCGAATACCCATGAAGAAGAGATTTAATTTTTTCTTTATTTAGCATTTTTTTTTCAGAGCACGAGCCAATTATAGCCATTCCTAGATCAAAAACACGGAAATAATATGCAGCTTCCTCAAAATCAATTATTGTTACATCTTGCTTGTCTTGGCTTATAATTACGTTGTCACAATAGAGATCACTATGGATTAATGCCTTGGGAAGATTCTTCTTTAAATAGGGGTTGATATATTTTTTAATATCTTTTATCCAATATTCAAAGGGTGATTCTTTAGCATATTGATTGACTAATCCAAAATGTTCTTGTCCATAATCAATTATTTTGGGTAAATAGCTAGGAGGAGGTATCTGGTGTAATTTTCCTAAAGCTTTTCCAACTAATTCTATTAAATGATTTGGAAGGTTATTCTTAATTTTCCCTTCAATAAAATGTTTAATTAATATGGGTTTTTTATTCCATGTAGTAAGAATTTCTCCATTAGTGGCAGGAAAGGTTTCTGTAGTTTTAAAATTATGTATTTTAAGATGAGAAAGTAGCTTAGTAAGATTATGAGCATGTGAAAGTGATTTGTGTTCAAATAGACAAAGCACGTATCGATTATTTTTTGTAGTTATCAAATAATTTGTATTTTCAGATCCACCACTTAACTTTTTAACAGTGTTAAAATTTTTAATACCATAGGGTTTTAAAATTTGTTTGATGTTTTCATTACTTAAAACACTATATTCTAGCATTGATTTAATTACTTTATTTTTAAATGATTAAGATCCCAATTTTTTTCCATCGTACTTTTTAAAGCATCATAAAGATTTTTATAATCAAATGTATAGCCTTTTTGACTTTGTAGTTTTGCGTTTTCTATCGATTTATGAATGGCAGCTTTAGGTAATGATTTATTCTTGCTAATTTTTTCTATAATATTAGGAAACTTAGCTGGGTGTGCAGTAGCTAAACAAATTAATGGATTATCACTCAGCTTTTTTTTCAATTTATTTGCTGCACTTATTGCAACGGCTCCATGTGGATCTAATAAATATTTTTCTTTTTCATACAAGCTTTTAATAGTATTCATTGTTTCTTTATCATCCACGCTGACGGACAAAAACCCTTCTCTGTATGATTTTTTGGTTTCTGAATCAAATTCTACTTGTCCAGTTTCTTCAAATTGATTCATCCATCCTTTAATTTTTTTTACATCTCCATTTACACAGAAATACAGATAGCGCCAGAAGTTGATAGGTACTAGTATGTCAATAGCAGAAGAAATCGTTTCATGAATAGGTTTTTTGCAAAAAAATCCATTAGTAAAGATGCGGTTAAGACATTCATTTTTATTATTAGCTACTATCAATTTTTTAACAGGTAACCCCATTTTTTTTGCTAAACCACCGGCACAAAGGTTACCAAACCCACCAGAAGGAACAACCATATTGATTGGTTGACCAATAGATTTGCTAATCTTAAGATATCCATAGAAATAGTGAACTGTTTGCATCATAATACGACCCCAATTCAATGAGTTTACACTTGATAACCTGAGTTTTTTCTTGAAGGTTTTGTTGTTGTATAGCTGGGTTATTGCAACATCCAAGTCATCTCCACCTTCAGGACAATTATATACTCCTACAGGATGGATGTTATCGTGTGGTAGTGTAGTCATTTGACGCTCTTGCTCTTTAGTTATTAACCCTTTAGGATAGAGTATCCAACCATCTAAATTAGATTTTCCTGCTATGAAATGTGCAGCAGCAGGGCCTGTGTCACCCGTTGTAGCTACTATAATGCTTAAATGTTTTTTTCTTTTTTTTAGAAAAAAATTAACTAGATTAACTAAAAAAGACATCCCGACGTCCTTAAATGATAGGGTGGGACCATAAAAAAGTTCCATGATGTATGTGTCTTTATACGATTTTAATTTATGAAATGGTATAACATCATCATGCTCGAAAGTATCGTAAGCTTTATTGATTAATAATTCTAATTCATCAGAAGATATAATATCCCTGCCTATGAACATAGACAAAATATTAAAAGCTAATTTTTTGTAGCTTAAATTTTTCCATTTTTCTAATTCTGAAGAACTTATTTTTGGTAATGATTCAGGAACATAGAGTCCACCGTCTGCTGCGTATCCATCAAGAATAGCTTGTTCAAAATTAACTACTTTTCCTCCTCCTTTGTTACTTCTATAGAGCATTCTTGTTACTGTTAACTAATCTATTCCAATCTGACTCTCCTGCTATATATGCGAATGAATACGGGTTTCCTTTCTCTAATAAATTTTGATAATATTCTTTAGCTTTTATGGTATCGTTCTTTTCATATACATACCAGTTAGCTAAAGTATATAGAGCTACTTCATCCATTTCCATTTCTGATTCTTGAAGTTCTCCTTTGTAGAATAGACACGATTGATGATAGCTCATATTTTCTATTATGTCCATATCTTTATGGACTTCATTAATAACAGCACTGGATTTATCAATTTTACCTAGTCTTCTATTAATCATATATAACCAATGACCCCCTGAAACAATATTATCATCGTATTTATGAGTGACACTTCGATTGTTAAAAGCTTTAAGTGCATTTTTCATATCATTTTTAAGGTAATAAGCTAATCCTAGATGATACCAAATGTTACCGTGAAGTGTGCTAAGAGGAATATTTTTTGTATTAGGTAGGCCATCAGGTTCTAATTGATCTACTTTCCCATCAATCAATAGTACTGCTTTCTTAAAGTCACTAATTGCCTTATTATATTGACGAGTAGAAATATATCTGTGGCCACGGTGACGATAAAAACGAGCATCATCTGGATGATTTTTGATTCCTAATGTAAAAAGCTTTATAGCTTCTTGAAAGTATCCTAAATAGGCAGTTCTTCGACCATACCAAATCAGAGCTTCAGCATTGTTTTGATTATCAAAATATGTGGTTTTTGCTGACTTAAATTGATCGAATGATTTTCCATCTTTTATCTCAGGGCTATGAAGGGTATCTCCTAAAATAGTTATTGTTTCTATAGTTTGAATTGGGTTGTTATTTTTCTTCTGATTTTGAAATGTATTACAGGAAAATAAAAACAGAACTATAGATAATAGATACAGGTATTTCATAATAATTACGTGTTGTAGTAATCTCTCCAATACGTGATTTTTTCATTATGTAGAGCTTGTAATGATAGGTCTACTGCTATAGCAGTCGAAGAACCAGTTAAAACATTTGACAAAGGCATAGTATTATTCAATATGTTATCCCTAAAATCAATTAGTGCCTGCTTTGAGGGATCAGTATGTTCATAGTCTATTGGGTTTCCGTTGCCTTTTACCCATGGCTTTGAAGTTGCTCCTGAAACTCCGTCAACATTTTCATATGTTGTCTCTGATTTCTTTTCTGGGTATATCCATGCTTTTGCATAATCTAATAAAATAGATCCCTTATCACCGTGAATTTTAATTTGATAATCTCCTAGTGCGTTAGATGTTAAGGAAGTAAATTTTGCTTTTACTCCACTTGGATATTTAAATAATAGGTGAACATTATCAAATGTCTCTCTGCCATCATTCCAATAATCTATTCCGCCTGAGCCCATAATTGTCTTTGGATTTTCACCTAGTACCCAATTTACAAAGTCAATATGATGTGAACACAATTCTGCAACTAGTCCTCCTGAGTATTCTTTGTACATCCTCCAATTAATTAATCTTTCTAGGCTAGGGTCCGATACTGGTCTTCTCCAATTACCATTTCTGTTCCATTGACAATCAAAAGAAGTTATCTTTCCTATTTCATCTGAATTAATAATATCTACGACGTGCTTATAGAGTCTAGAGCTATGATACTGGTGTCCTGTCTGGAAAATGATATCAGAATTTTTTACTTTCTTTACTAAGTTTAAATTATTTGATATTCCTCTTGATAATGTTTTCTCACAGTAAACGTGCTTACCTGACTCAATAGCATCTAGTGCAATTGTATGATGAGTTGAGAAGGGTGTAGCTATCAGTACAGCATCAATATCTTTATTGCTTAGTAAATCTTTATAGTCTTCATATCCAATAGTTTGATCTGGTGCATTATCTAGTGCATCCTTTAGACGAAAAGGGAGGATATCACAACATGCTACTATATTCAGGTTTTCTATTTCGTTGATGAACGGTATTAATCCTCCACCTCTTGACCCTGTTCCTATGATGCCAATATTTACGCTTGAATTTAAATTTTTTGAGATATTAAATCCAGTTATTGCGGGCAGTGTAATGACTCCACCAACACTCATTCCAGTATTTCTAATAAACTTTCTTCTTTTCATATTTAAGATTAATAACTTTTAAATCATCCCTAATCGACCATAAATCATCATCAAAATTTTCGGTCTTGATTTTAACATTTTTAAATTTAACATATTTATCTGGTTTAGTCATACCACCAACTCCGTGGACCTGAAGGCCTATAAAACCAGAGTCTGATATGCTATCAACAAAATATGAGCAATGAACTCCATTTACCCACGTTCTAATAGTATCTCCTATAGCTTCTATATGAAATTTATTCCACTCATTAACTTTAAATGCTTCTCTTCCATTTTTATTTTCAGACAAATCGTATAGCCAACCTCTTCTCTGCTCATCAAATATTCCACCACTGTAGGCTCTTTCTGAAGGGTCAATTTCTATTTGATATCCATGAACTACTCCATTCCTATACTCACTGAGAGTATTGCTTCTAATTTGAACACCAGAATTAATATCCTCTTCAATATTTACCTCAAATTCTAAAATAAAATCCCTATAATCTTTCTTATAACATAAAAATGTATTTGGCGTGTTTTCAACTGTTTTTCCAATAATTTCATTATTTGATACCTTTATTTCAGCTTTACCATTTAGAATTTCCCAGCCTGTGAGGTCATTTCCATTAAA
>CAYLUE010000081.1:0-5173 GCA_964386795.1 uncultured bacterium | reverse complement strand
TTATCTTTGCTTGGACAGTGGCAAAATATGTCAAATCAAATGCGATTGTTTTTGCTAAGAAACGACAAACTATTGGCATAGGTGCAGGACAAATGAGTCGTGTGAATAGTGCAAAAATTGCAGGTCTAAAAGCAGCTAGTGCTAACTTAGATTTAAAAGGTGCTGTGATGGCATCAGATGGTTTCTTCCCTTTTAGTGATAGTATCGAAATGGCTTCTGATAATGGTATTAATTGTATTATTCAGCCAGGAGGATCTATAAAAGATCAAGAAGTTATAAATGAAGCGAATAAAAAAGATATTTCCATGGTTTTAACCGGCATGAGACATTTCCGTCACTAAGCAATGCAACATAAAAATAGAGTACTCATAGTTGGTAGTGGAGGTAGAGAACATGCCTTTACTTGGAAAATATCTTTATCTGATAAAGTTGAGAGAATTTTTGTTGCTCCAGGAAATGCAGGTACTAGCCAAGAGCATAAAACAACTAATATAGATATATCTCCTAATGATATTCCTGCTCTTATTCAATTCTCTAAAGATGAACAGATCAATCTAGTTATTGTTGGCCCTGAAGACCCTTTGGTGAATGGGATAACTGATCAATTCACTACTGAAGGCATTAATTGTTTTGGCCCTTCATCAACAGCTGCTCAATTGGAGGGATCAAAAGATTATTCGAAAACATTCATGCATAAGTATGAAATTCCAACTGCTGATTATAGTAGCTTTCAAAATATTGAGGAAGCTAAAAGATATGTTGTAGATAAAACATACCCGTTAGTCATAAAAGCAGATGGTCTTGCAGCTGGAAAAGGAGTTGTGATAGTAGAAAATCTTGAATCCGCTGTAAAAACCATTGATGAATTTATGGATAATGAAAAATATGGTCAAGCAGGTAAGAAAATAATTATTGAAGAGTTTCTTATTGGGCAAGAATTAAGCTTTATCGCCATAGTCAATGGTAAAGAAGTTTTACCCTTAGCCACCTCACAAGATCATAAAACAATAGGTGAGGGTGATGTTGGCCTTAATACAGGAGGGATGGGTGCATTTTCTCCTGTTCCTTTTGTAAATAAAGAAATGAATCAAAAGATTCTAAATAAAGTCATCATCCCAACGATTAATGGACTTCACAGGGAAGGCATTCTTTATCGAGGATTTTTATATGCGGGCTTAATGATCGATGAGAATTTAGAACCTAAAGTATTAGAATACAATTGCAGATTTGGAGACCCTGAGACACAACCAATTATGATGAGACTTAATTCTGATCTTATTGATTTAATTAATATGTCTTTCAAAGGTGGTATTGAAAAATTCCCAATCAAGTGGAACTCAGATACAGCATTAGGTGTAGTTATGTCGAGTGAAGGTTATCCAGAACAATATGCAACGGGTCAAAAGATCAGTGGACTCAGTAATTTCAATAATGCAAAGAATCTAAAAGTATTCCATTCTGGAACTACATTAGATAAAGATAATATTCTTACAAGCGGTGGGCGAGTACTTTGTGTTACTGCCCTTGGATCAGATATAAAGACCTCAAAATCATTAGCCTACTCTGCTGTATCTAAGATTAATTGGGCGGGGTGTTATTACAGAAAAGATATTGGTTTTAGAGTAATCAAATAATTACTTTTTCATTGATTCAAAAAATGCACTATTAGTTTTTGTATCTTTCATTTTATTAATCAAGAACTCAACGGCTGCTATTTCATCCATGTCATGAACAACTTTTCTAAGTACCCACATTTTTTGTAACTCATCAGGATCCATCAGGAGATCCTCTCTTCTTGTTCCAGATCTATTAATATGAATTGCAGGATATACTCGCTTCTCAGCAATTCTTCGATCAAGATGTATTTCCATGTTGCCTGTACCCTTGAACTCTTCAAAGATTACTTCATCCATTCTCGAGCCAGTATCAACAAGTGCTGTTGCAATAATAGTTAAGCTCCCACCTTCCTCCAGATTTCTTGCAGCTCCAAAGAAGCGCTTTGGTTTCTGCAGTGCATTCGCATCCACACCGCCTGTTAACACCTTACCTGATGCAGGAGCAACAGTATTATAGGCTCTCGCTAACCTAGTGATTGAATCTAAAAGAATAACAACATCTTTTTTATGCTCAGAGAGTCTTTTAGCTTTTTCTAACACCATATCTGCAACTTGAACATGTCTCGATGCTGGTTCATCAAAGGTGCTCGATACCACTTCCCCTCTAACTGTTCTAATCATATCTGTAACCTCTTCTGGTCTTTCATCAATTAATAAGACAATTAAATGAGCATCTGGATAATTTGCTGTAATAGATGAAGCTATATTTTGAAGAAGTATTGTTTTTCCTGCTTTAGGTGGTGATACTATCAGGCCTCTCTGCCCCTTTCCTATAGGTGATGCTAGATCAATAATTCGTGCTGTCAGGTCTTCTAGACTGCCCGTGCCTTGCTCTAACTTAAGTCTTTCCTCAGGAAAATATGGGGTTAGGTTTTCAAAAAGGACCTTAGATCTTACATTTTCCGGGTCTTCAAAATTAATTTCTGAGACTTTCAAAAGAGCAAAATACCTTTCATTGTCCTTCGGAGGTCTTACTGAACCTGAAACAGTATCACCAGTTCTTAAGTTAAATTTTCTAATCTGGGTAGGTGAAACATAAACATCATCGGGTCCTGCAATATAGGATGTGTCTGACGATCTGAGAAACCCAAATCCATCTTGTAAAATTTCCAATACACCTTCCCCAAAAATACTTTTATCTTCTGCAGCATGAGCTTTAAGTATTGAGAAAGTTATCTCTGTCCTTCTTACTCTTGAGATATTCTCGATTCCCATTTCTTCCGCAGTAGATTGCAGTTGGATAATTGATTTCGTTCTAAGATCTGGGAGACTCAAAACATCATCTCCTTCTAATTCAGACTTAGATATCACATCCTCTTTAGTAAAAGTTGCTGCCCTATCATGAAAATCTTTTTTATGTCTTGGAGTTCTTTTTCTTCTGTGTTTTGCGTTTGCTGGCATTTTATTTATATATTTTGGTTAATAAATTCTTTTATTTGTGATTTTGATGCTGCACCAATATGCTGTGCTTTGACTTCACCATCTTTAATTATCATTAATGTTGGTATGCTTCTTATTGAGAATTTCACTGCTGTTTGATTATTCTCATCAACATTGACTTTTATAATTTTAATCTTACCATTTAACTCAGTTCCTAACTCTTCTAATATGGGGCCTATCATTTTACATGGTCCACACCATTCTGCCCAAAAATCTATTAGGACAGGAGTGCCAGATAAAATGACATCCTTCTCAAAATCCTTATCAGTAGTATGACTTGTTCCCATATTTTACAATTTATGTGTAGACTTTATGATATTGACGGTTAAATACAAAAAAATTTTGGTTTTGTCCGTGAAAACGGTCTTGAATAGTTATATTTTCTCCTTTTAGAGACATATTGCAAGTTTTTTTGAATTTTTTTTATATATAATAATATTCACTATAAATATCATATACTTAAAATCATAACTAACATATCCTCATGGATGATATTCAGATAAAATCAAGCTTAATTGAACAACTAAAAGAAATTTCGAAAGAAGCTGGAAAAGCTATTTTAGAAATTTATAACACTAACTTTGACTACCAAATTAAAGAAGATTTATCACCATTGACAAAAGCAGATACTATTTCACATAACATTATATGTGAAAGGCTTAAAGTGTTAACTCCGGATATTCCAATACTCTCAGAAGAAAGTTGCAATATTCCCTTTAGCATTAGGTCACAATGGAGTCAGTATTGGTTAATTGACCCATTAGATGGTACAAAAGAATTTATAAAGAAAAATGATGAGTTTACTGTCAATATTGCTTTAATCGAAAATAATTATCCAATTATTGGGTTAATTCATAACCCTGTTTTAAATACAATATACTGGGGTTCAATATTAGGTACATTTTTTTCAAAAAAAAATAATACTCCTCAAAAAATCTCAGTAAAAAAAAGCCAATTAATAAAACCTAGAATAATCTGTAGTAGATCTCATAAAAGTGAAGAATTAGAATTTTATTTACGAAGTATAGGAAAACATCAAATAATACATGCGGGCAGCTCTCTAAAGTTCTGCTCTATTGCTTCAGGTGAGTCCGATATTTACCCTAGATTTAACCCAACATCTGAATGGGATACTGCAGCAGGACAATGTATTGTTGAATCTGCTGGCGGAACTATAAAAACATTAGATGGAGAACGAATGCAATACAATAAGAAGAAAAGTCTAATTAACCCTGGATTTATTTGTTACTCAGGAATAAACAATGAAAATATAGAAAAATTTTTTAAGATAGCCTCAGATTCTCTATACTAATTTTGAGGCTTAAAACCCTCAACAACATCTAATAAAATTCCCTTTATGCCAATTAAGTCATTATTACTACTTAGTTCTTTGAGTTGGTCTAAATACTGATCTACCTTTTCCATACTTACAGACATGTCATTTGCTAACATAATTTTTTCATGTCTTGTCTTACTTGCATCCTCATTGATTAAAAGCTCCTCATTAAGTTTTTCTCCTGGCCTTAAACCAGTAAATGATATTGCAATGTCTCCATTAGGATTTTCATTATCTTTTACAGTCCTGCCACTGAGAAAAATCATATCTTTAGCTAATTGATATATCCCAACGGGTTCACCCATATCTAGTAAAAAAATACTACCATCAGATTCCATAGATCCTGCCTGAATAACTAGCTCAACAGCTTCTTGAATTGTCATAAAGTATCTGTAAATATTCTCATCAGTTACTGTTAATGGACCGCCTTGTTTTATTTGATTTTCAAAAAGTGGTACAACAGATCCTGATGAACCAAGGACATTCCCAAATCTAACAATACTGATTTTAGTTTTTTTATTATCTAAGTTAAATGGTATCGATTTTGCTTGTAATAATATTTCAGCGAATCTCTTGCTGGCTCCCATCAAATTTGTTGGTCTAACAGCTTTATCTGTAGATATAAAAACAAAGCATTCAACGTTTGCTACAATTGCAGCATTTATAGCTGAATTTGTACCAAAAATATTATTTCTCACTCCAGCAATCCCATTTATTCCAGCAACCCCATTTTGCTCCAACATAGGCACATGCTTATAAGCTGCAGTATGATATATCGTTA
>CAYLUE010000080.1:0-5314 GCA_964386795.1 uncultured bacterium | reverse complement strand
AAGTAAGTAAGGTTGCTGTTGCTAAGACTGAAGAATTAACAAAAATAAGTAAAATCAAATTAGTAGTCCACCAGCTACAGCGAGATAAGAATAAAGAAATATCGGTTCTTGGGAAATTAGTGTATAACCATTCTAAAGAAGCAAATATGTCTAACTTTACTGGTAATACTGAGTTTTTCTCTCACGTAGAGAAGATTGATAGCTTAAATATGCAAATAATTGAAAAAGAAAATGAAATTAAAGAGATTAAAACTGAAACAATGCAAGAGCCTCAAGTTTCAGAGTTACCGTCAGAGCCAATAAGCGAAGAGCCATCACCAGATAACGGCTCAAAAGAAGAAATAGATAATACTACTAGTGAATAATTTAATTTTTTGAGTATTTAGACAATATTCGTAATTTATTCATTGTATTTTATACAAAGAAAAAATGTTTCAATCAAAAAAGAATACTAATAAATATCATAACTATATAATTGTATCTGAAAAAGATACAGGTGTACGCAATTATCATTTTTCTCGAAAATTCGCATTAATTGTTATTGGTATTTCAGTATTATCTATCTCAACGATTCTATTCTTTACAGCTAATGCCCTTACAGGTGTTTTATATAAAACTAAAATGAATAACCTGAGATCAAGCTATGAGCATTTATCTGAAACCCTTATATCCTTACAGTCTCAATTGGATAATGTGTCAGGTGAGGTAGGGTCTATAGAGAAAAAAGATGAGGCTATTAGAACATATGCTGGTTTGCCGCAAATTGATAAAGATGTCAGAAGGCTAGGAGTAGGTGGAACTGATATTAAAATAAATACAATAGACGATATTCCAAGTGATATTACTAGCAGAATCACTGAGATTGAAATGAATGTGAATGCACTTTCAAGAAAAGTTAAGCTCGAATTAAATAGCTATAATAACCTATATGAAGTCGTTCGCAATCATTCTGATAATTTGAAATACGTACCTTCGATACGGCCTGTTCAGAAAGGTTATCTTGGTTCGGGATTTGGTTATAGAGAAGATCCATTCAACGGAAACACTAGGTTTCACTATGGTCAAGATATTGCGGTCAATAGCGGAACAAAGGTATACGCACCAGCTGATGGTAAAATAAGATATGCGGGAAACCAAGGCGGTTATGGAAAAGTAGTCAAAATTGACCATTCTAATGGATATAGAACTTTGTTTGCGCACCTATCAGAAATTAGTATCAAATCTGGAACAAGAGTTAAAAGAGGTGATTTAATCGCATTTAGCGGAAATACTGGTAGAGCAGTTGGCCCTCATCTGCATTATGAAGTTCATCATTATGGAGCTCCTCAAAATCCTTTAGATTATTTTTTCTCAGGCTACTTGAAGTAAGCCTTTTTCCTCTAGTTTTCTTTTCATAATTTTCAACTAATCTATGCAGAAATCATATTATATCGAAACCTATGGATGTCAAATGAATGTGGCAGATTCTGAATTAGTATCTGCGATGCTACTTGATGCAGGCTATGCTGAAACAAAAAATATTAATAATGCTGATGCTATTTTTGTTAATACCTGCGCAATAAGGGAGCATGCTGAGGATAAAGTACATTCTAGGTTAGGGTATTATCATAAGATAAAAAATGAAAAGCCTTCAACAATTATTGGAGTTTTAGGGTGTATGGCTCAAAACTTGAAAGAAAATATCTTGGAGTCAAAGCCATATGTAGATATAGTGCTTGGACCGGATTCCTATAGAAAATTACCTGAAATGCTCTACCATAGAAGTAATAAAAACAATAACCATATTGTGGATACTAAATTATCTAGATACGAAGTTTATGATAACCTTTTTCCAAGTAGGAATGAGGGGGTTAACGCATGGGTTTCAATCATGAGAGGTTGTGATAAGTTTTGTACATTTTGTATTGTTCCATTTACTAGAGGAAGAGAAAGATCTAGAAGTATTCAAGGCATTATTGAGGAAGTTATGTTGGCTGTAAATAATGGATTTTCTGAAATTACGCTTCTTGGGCAAAATGTTAATTCATACAATTTTGAAGGTCAAAAATTTTATAAACTGCTTGAATCTGTAGCAAGTTTAGATGGCGTAAAGAGAATAAGATATACATCTCCACATCCAAAGGATATGACAGTTGATGTATTAGATGTTATGAAAAATTATGATAATATTTGTAACTATGTTCATTTACCTCTACAGGCGGGAAATAATCAAGTATTAAAACGTATGAATAGAACCTATACTAAGGAGGAGTTTCTTGAGCTTTCTCATATTATTCGTAGCAAACTTCCAAATGTTGGTATCTCAACAGATATAATTGTTGGCTTTCCAGGAGAAAATCAAATTAAATTTAATGAAACACTTGAAGTTATGAGTGAGGTAATGTTTGACTCAGCGTTCACCTTTAAATATTCATCAAGACCTGGAACAAAAGCAGCAGAATTTGAAGATCATGTGCCTGAATACGAAAAGCAGTCGAGACTTGAAAAGGTAATTAACCTGCAACGGGAACATACAGTAATTAGAAATAAAAAGTATATTGGAAACACTGAAAAAGTTTTAATTGAAAAAGAAAGTAAAAGATCATCAAAGCAGTGGGCAGGAAGAACCGATTCAAATAAATGGGTTATTTTTAATAAGATAAATGAAAAAATTGGAGATATAGTGCCCGTCAAAATTAAATCTGCCCCTGGCATAACTCTTCAGGGTGAAACTGAAAAAATTCAAGAATTGGAGACTGTAATATGAAATTAGTAAAAATATTTTCCGTACTAGTACTCGTTATAATTATACTTTATTTTCTTTTGCAAAACACAAACCCCGTTGATGTAGATTTAGTATTTTACCAGAAAGAAGCTGTGCCGGTCTCTGTTGTAATGCTTGGCGCTTTAGGTATTGGTATGATGATTGGTTATGGCGTGGCTCTAGCGATGATACTTTCCGGCAAGTCTGAAATAAGATCTTTAAAGAACAAAAATCGTAATCTATCTGATGAATTAAATGAGTTGCGCAATGCATCAATTGATGAAGATATATATGACTCTGAAAGCGGAGATGAATAATATTGAATTTCTACTTTCTCTTAATAGCAATTATATTCACCATTGTACTATTAATTGCGATCTATTATTTTCGACCAAAGCAAATTCAGTCAACCGAGTCAATCTACACAAAAGCTCTTAATGCGATAATTCAAGGCGATACCAAAGTTGCACTTAAGCATCTTAGGGATGTAGTCAAGCAAGATACAAATCACATTGATGCATATTTGCAAATTGGAAATATTCTTAGAGAGGAAGGGAATATAGAAGGAGCAATAAAGATCCATCGATCTTTAACGATGCGTCCAAATTTATCTAAAGATATTATTAGGCAAATTCATAAATCTTTAGCTTTAGATTATTATAGGTCGGGTAATTTAAATCGAGCAAAAGAAGAAGCTGAGATTGTACTTAAGTCACACAAAAAGAATTTGTGGGCAAATGAATTCCTATTAGAAATATATGAAACTCAGAGCGAGTGGAAAGAAGCTGCGCAATTTTCAAAATCAGTTCAAAGGATTAAGGCATCAAAAGATCCTGATCAACTATCAAGGTTCTTAGTTTTTCAATCTATGGATAAACAAAAAAATGATCAGCTTGATGAGGCAATATCGTTACTAAAGAGAGCAATAAAAACATCGCCAGAATTTGGCTTACCTTATTTAAAATTAGGAGATGTATATGCTTCTAATAATCAATTTAGCCAAGCCATTAAAAATTGGGAGAAATTTATTGATCTAAATCCAAATAATGGAGAAAAGGTTCTATCTAAAATTGAATCTGCATACTTTGATTTAGGACAATTTGATGAGGTAGAAAAATTTTATAATAGAATTATAAATAAAAACCCTTCCAATCTTGTAGCTTTAGTTAATCTAGCCAATGTCCTTCAGCAAAAGGGGGAGTTTAATGAATCAATGAACTTAATTGATGGGGCTCTGATTAATAATGAAAGTTCTATTTTCATACATTTAATGAAATTAAAGCTCTCCTTAAAAGAGTCTGAAAATCAGCATCTTTCAAAAAATATTGATAAAATTTTTGATCTATTACAGGATAGCAATTTATAATGAAGCAATTTTTTATTTATCTATTTATAAATCTTACATTGATTGGTGCGCAAAATATTAATTTATATTTAACGTTAATTCAAAAAGGTAGGTATGAAGAGGTTATGGAAAACCTACCGGATTTACTATCAAGATATCCTGATGAACCTGGAGTTTATTTTGTTCAGGCTCTAATAAATAAAGATGGTGATTCATCATTATCACAATATCAGAAATTAATAGATAATTATCCAGATTCAGACTTTGCAGCGAGGTCTTCTATGAAAATTGGAGAGTATTTATTTGCAAGAGGTCTATATTCCCAAGCAAGCACTCAACTAAAGCGAGCAATATTAGAATTTCCTAAAGCAGACCACCATCAACGCGCAATGGACCTAATGGTGAATTCGTACATTGCTACAGGAGAGCAAGATTCAGCAAAGTTTTCTCTGCGATTAATAAATAAACTATACCCAAGTCTTAATTATAATAAATACGGCTTGCTAGACATATCTGGTGACAATAGAGACCCAAAACTAGTCCGTTTAGATCTAAATACGATTAGCGAGAGAATTAAAATCGTTAAAGCCAAACGAACAAAAACAAATTCTATAAAAAAAATCACTAAACCTTGGGTCATACAAGTTGGAGCTTTTGGAAAATACAATAATGCAAATCGTCTAAAAAAACAGCTTCAGAATAGTGGATTTCCTACTGAAGTACATAAAATTAATTCTAATGGGAAAAGGCTGCATGCAGTTCGGATAGTTCGATATCAATCTAAAAATGAAGCCGAAAAAATTGGTAGAAGTGTTAAATCTAAATTTGGATTAGATTTCCGTGTTATAAATAGTCCGAAATAGGATTTTTATATAGATATGGGAATGATTAGGTGGCTGGTGCCCCTCGCGGTCTTCAACACCGTTGTCCTTCTGATAAAGCAGGAGCTGGGTTCAATTCCCAGGCGTTCCCGCAAAACTTAATTAATTTTTAATAAAGGAATAGAATGAATAAAAAACACAAGCTAGTTGCTAAAAAGCATAGAAAAAATAAGGAAAGATTAAGGGAATTAAAAAAGGCGTCATTGACCAAAAGTAATTCTGAAAAATCTTCTGCTCCAGTACCTAAAAAACCCGCAGCAAAGAAACCTGCAGCTAAAAAACCTGCAGCTAAGAAACCTGCAGCTAAAAAGCCCGCAGCAAAGAAACCCGCAGCTAAAAAGCCCG
>CAYLUE010000079.1:1609-5410 GCA_964386795.1 uncultured bacterium | reverse complement strand
GGTAAATCAGTTAGCGCACTATTTGAATTTTAAATTAGGTAAATATTATGGAATCATTTTTTAAACTCGATGTAGAGCAAAGAGAACAAACTGGAAATGCAGCTTCGCGTTCTTTAAGAAGGACCGGCAAAATACCGGTTAATTATTATTACAAAGGCGAATCAAATCAAAACATGTCCATTGATAAAAAAGTTTTGCACCAGGCAATACAGTCAGGACAACATGTTTTTGAGATGGAATTAGATGGAAACACAATTTATGTCACAGTAAAAGAAGCCCAATATCACCCTGTAACCGAAGAAATAATTCATCTTGATTTATTGCGAGTTAGAAGAGATGTAAAAATGAAATTTAGCATTCCTATTAATTTAATTGGTGATGCTGTTGGAGCTGTTGAAGGTGGTATTGTATCTCAGGCAGCAACCTCAATAGAATTGGAGTGCTTCCCTACAGATGTCCCAGATAATATTGATGTTGATATTACTAACTTAGAATTAAATGGAACTATAACGGCTATTGATATTGCACTTCCTGATGACACAGTACTTGTCTCAGCTGAAGATACTACAATTGCTATATGTGCTCCGCCAAAAGCTGAAGTTGAACCAGAGGTTGAAGAAAGCGATGATCTTGAAGAAGGAGAAGAGCCAGCAGAAGGTGAAGAGCAAGCAGATGCAAAAGAAACTACAGATAGTGATAAAGGATCAGAAAAAGATGATTCATCTGAAGGAAATTCAAAAGAGGAATAATGATTTCATTTATGGGTTTAGGTAATCCTGGTAATCATTATGCAGATACGAAGCACAATGCAGGATTTTGGGTATTAGATGAACTATGTAGGAGATGGAAAATTAATTTTCTTCCTGGAGATAGTGATTATGTCTATGCTGAAAATAATGATAGCAAAGTGTTATTAATTAAACCAACGACTGGTATGAATAATAGTGGCATAATTATAAAGTCTATTATAAAAAGATGGAATTTGAAATTAGAAAATTTTTATGTCATATTTGATGATGTTGATTTACCATTAGGTAGTTTAAGGATTAAGCCTTCAGGTGGCGACGGTTGTCACAGAGGGATGGAATCAATTATATATCGATTAGGTAATACACAATTTCCTAGAATCAGATTTGGGATAGCTGCTGGCAAAAACCTAAGACCAGCTGAAGAATATGTTTTAAAGAATTTTAGAAAAAAAGATCAAGTATTGGCAAATGAAGTGATAGTAAAAGCTGCTGATGCTGTGGAATCCATAATAAATAATGGATTAAACAAAACAATGAATCAATATAATGCTTGATAATCAATTTAAACCTAGGAGTATTTAGTGGATAATCTTTTGTATTTAGCAACTTGTTCAGGAATAATCGCAATGTTATTTGCATTTTGGAAGACAAGTTGGATCAATAAGCAGGATCAAGGTACCGATAAAATGGAACGCATTGGTCAAGATATTGCTAAAGGAGCGATGGCTTTTCTTAAAGCCGAATATAGAGTATTGGCAATATTTGTTTTAGTAGTTGCATGCCTTTTAGGTTTTGCAAATTATAATAAAGAAGGATCAAGTGCACTTGTAGCATTATCTTTTATTATTGGAGCATCAGCCTCAGGTCTGGCTGGATTTTTGGGAATGCGCGTAGCAACAAAAGCTAATAATAGAACTACAAATGCAGCACGAACCGGATTAGCCCCTGCTTTAAATGTGGCATTTACTGGTGGATCAGTTATGGGTCTTTCAGTAGTTGGGCTTGGCGTTATAGGGCTCAGCACTCTCTTTATGTTTTATCTTTCGTATTTTGATGGAGACTATAATAAGATTTTAAATGTTATTTCTGGGTTTTCATTAGGTGCATCATCCATTGCTCTGTTTGCAAGAGTTGGGGGAGGCATTTATACCAAAGCAGCTGATGTCGGTGCTGACCTAGTTGGAAAAGTAGAGGCTGGCATTCCAGAAGATCACCCGCTAAACCCCGCAACTATTGCAGATAATGTAGGAGACAATGTTGGTGATGTTGCTGGAATGGGTGCTGATTTATTTGAATCTTATGTTGGTTCAATTATAGCATCGATGGTACTCGGTGCTACTATTTTATCATTTGGTTCATTTGATGCATCTTTTGTTCTACTACCTTTGGTTATAGCAGCTTCTGGAATTATGGTTTCAATTATTGGCACATTTCTTGTCTCTGTTAAAGAAGGTGGTAATCCCCAAAAAGCCTTAAACATTGGTGAATTTGGATCATCTGCAATCATGGTTGCTGTTATGTATTTACTGATTACAAACCTTTTACCTGATTCATTTATTTTAGGTAATAATACTTATACAAGCTTAGGTGTTTTTTGGGCCTCAACAATTGGCCTATTTGCTGGGCTTGGCATTGGTATGATAACCGAACACTATACAGGGACAAATACTTCACCAACTCTATCCATTGCACGTCAGTCATTAACAGGTCCTGCAACAAATATTATTGCTGGCCTTGGCGTTGGCATGCAATCAACCGCTGGACCTATTTTTATTATTGCAGCCGCCATAGTTGGTGCGCATTACTTTGCAGGACTTTATGGTGTGGCAATGGCTGCATTAGGCATGCTTGCTAATACTGGCATTCAACTTGCAGTAGATGCATATGGACCAATTTCTGATAATGCGGGCGGCATTGCTGAAATGGCTGAACTTCCCAAAGAAGTTCGAGAAAGAACAGATAAATTAGATGCCGTAGGAAATACGACTGCTGCAATAGGGAAGGGTTTTGCGATAGGCTCTGCGGCGTTAACAACTTTAGCCTTGTTTGCTGCTTATATGGTAAAGAGCGGAATTATCGATAAAGGAATTGATATTTCAAACCCCGCAGTAATGGCAGGACTGTTTATTGGCGGAATGTTACCATTTCTTTTTTCATCCATGGCTATGGGTGCAGTTGGAAGAGCAGCCATGTCAATGATTGAAGAAGTTCGTCGCCAGTTTAGAGATATACCTGAACTTAAATCTGCATTAGATATTTTAAATAAAAGTGAAGAATCAAAATGGTCTAAAGAAGATCGTGAAGTTTACGAATTAGGCCTAACCAAAGCGGATCACGGTCGATGTGTAGAAATCTCTACACAAGCGGCAATAAAAGAAATGGTTATGCCGGGGCTATTGGCTGTTATCACACCAGTAGTATTTGGCTTTGGACCAAAGTTAATTGGAAGCGATTTAGGACCACAGATACTTGGAGGGCTATTAGCTGGAGTGACGGTATGTGGAGTATTAATGGCAATTTTCCAATCAAACGCCGGCGGCGCTTGGGATAATGCTAAAAAAATGATTGAAGAAGGGATTAGTGTAGATGGTGAATCCTACGGAAAAGGCTCAGAAGCTCACAAAGCTGCTGTTGTTGGCGATACAGTAGGAGACCCATTTAAAGACACATCGGGTCCATCACTAAACATATTAATTAAACTTATGTCCGTAGTGTCATTAGTAATTGCGCCACTGATTGCTTAGAATTTTAAGGAGATTTAAATGAGATATTATGAAAGTTTATATATAGTAAATCCAAATTACGAACAAAGCAAAATTGATCAGGCAATGAAAACTGTTTCAGATAAAGTTTCAGAATACGGATTCAATGTTATCAATCATTTTGTATGGGGGAAGAAGAGATTGGCATACAATATTCAAGAGCATAAATATGGTTCATATGTACTAATGCATTTTGAAACCAATTCAGTTGAAAACCTTGAACGATTTGAACGATTTATGGTGCTTGAAAAATCAATAGTTAGAAATCAAACAGTTCTACTTGATGAAAA
>CAYLUE010000079.1:0-1509 GCA_964386795.1 uncultured bacterium | reverse complement strand
GAAGAAGAATCAACTGAAGATAAGCCAACAGAAGAACCTACTGACAGCGAAGAAGATAAAGAGGAGAAATAATTATGGCATTTCAAAGCAAAAGAAAATATTGCTATTTCAAAGAAAATGCGATCTCAGAAATAGATTATAAAGATGTAAAGCTATTGAGACGATTTGTTACTGACCAAGGGAAAATAATGCCTCGAAGGGTAACGGGTACTAGCGCTAAAATGCATAGAAAATTAGTTAGAGCAATAAAAAAAGCACGCAATATTGCCCTAATGCCATATACTAATACAAGTAGCGAGAGTTAGCCATGGAAGTAATAATATTAAAAGAACATGAATCTCTAGGAGAAATTGGAGATATAGTAACTGTAAAACCTGGCTATGCTAGGAATTTTCTTTTCCCAAACGGCATAGCTGTCCGATCCTCAAAGCGCAATATTGCGCTTGTCGCTGAACATAAAAAGACAGCGCAAAAGCGAACAGATAGAGAAACTGCAGCTACTCAAGAATTAGCAAATTTATTGAAAAAAGTGGAAATTTCTATCGAAGTTGAAGTTGGAGATGAAGAAAAGATGTTTGGTTCAGTTACTAATCTAGACGTACATAAGGCTTTAAGTGAAAAAGATATTGAAATTGATAGACACTCAATCTTACTTGATCAGCCTATTAAAACATTAGGCGTTCATAATATACCCATTAAGCTTTCAAGCGGCAAAGAGCAAGAAATAAAAGTATACGTTGTTGAGGCATAATTTTTTTTGCCTAAAAAAGTTTAGTATGCTTTTATATCGGTAAATTGAATTATGTTTGCTGATATATCATTCCCTATTTCAAGCTTTCAAGTTTTTTCCTATAAGATACCAGATTTTCTTGCAAAAAAGATATTAATTGGTTCAACAGTTAATGCGCCTCTAGGGAAAAGAAATGTCAATGGGGTTGTTGTTAAGTGTTATTCAGAAAAAAAATATCAAGGCACAATAAAAGAAATAAACTCTGTTATAGATGATAAACCTATTCTTGATGATAATCTTTGGAAGTTAATTAATTGGCTATCAAGTTATTATAATACCCCTATTGGATTAGCAGCAAAGGCAGCTCTGCCATCAGAATTAAGTACTGCATATGAACCAAAGAAACAAAACTATATAAAGATTGATCCGGAATTTTATAAACAAAATATCTCTGGGCAGATCCAAAAAAAGATCATTAACTATTTAAAAACAAAAAATGATTTTATACCTATTAGTGAATTAAAAATATTTTCTTCTAATCCCCTATCTCCATCCAAAGCGCTCGAGTCTAAAAGGGCTGTGCAGATAGTAAAAAAATCAGTAATACCGAATATATATAATCTATCATTATCAGGCAGCACAAAAAAAATTAATCTTACTAAGGATCAAAAAAAATCAATTGAAAAAATTTGTCAATCATTAAATAACAATCAATTCGACCCATTTTTATTACATGGTGTTACTGGTAGCGGAAAAACAGAAGTATTTATCGAAGCTGC
>CAYLUE010000078.1:0-5452 GCA_964386795.1 uncultured bacterium | reverse complement strand
GAATTTCCCCTGCAACAAAATCTTTTGCAGTTGTTACTGAATCAACGCTAGTCAAAGATCCAGAAACCGATGTATCGATCTTACCTACCTGAGAGAATGCAGCGCTAGAAAGATTAAGGGAAATCAATACAGTGATTGCTAATATTTGATAAATTCTATTTAGCACTGATCACTCCCTGGCCTAGGCTTTGTATCACGATTTCATTTCCATTTGTATCCAGTAGCTGCGATTCATCAGAGACCTCAAGAAACGCATCGCCAAAGCCGTTCACCTTAAACGTGATGAACGCAATCTCACCCGTGCCAGATACTTTCTTTTCCGCTCCCATAAATACGGAGTAAATATCAAGTTGCCCGGATCCATCATCATCATAAACAAAGAGCGGGGATGCATCGCTATTGAAGAGTGGGCCGGGTTTTACTGCTACAATTTCTAATTTTGAATTATCATAAAAAATCCGTGCACGCATACTGGCGATACCTTCAACTTTGAGAGCATGTAGGCTTACCTCAACTTCTTGGCCAACGCTTGAAGAATAATTTTCAGGGCTGAATAAAAGTGCCGGTGGATTATTATACTCTGTATCTAAAATATTATCAAAATCAGGATCAACCAGATCACAAGAAATGAAAAAGGAGAATAAAATGATGAGAATGTAATTAATCGAGCGCAATGGATAACCTCAATTGGGGTTGACCAATGTTCGGGTCAAAACCCATTCCTAGTTTGGTTTTTTTGCCAAAAGGTTCTGGCGTAATATCAAGCAAATAGGCATCGATCATGTTGAGAGCATGTATGGCTGCAGTTGCACGAAACATCGTCATTAAGGTATTGTTTTTTCGAATCATGTCATCCTCTGCTGATAACGTTTTTCCCTTATAGTACTGCAATAATTCTTGATCGGTTTCCAGCTTGTAGCTTTTATAATATTTTTCAACGTTATCATGAGATCTTTGATAATCAAGATAGGCTATAAACCCCAATGAAAGCGTAACTAGTTCTGCGCTATAGAATGGTAAACCTCTTGCGTTTTGATCTAGATAATAATGTCCCCATCCCGGCACAACACTTGCACGCGCCAATGCCCCTAAAGAAGTTTTGACATTGGGCCTTCTAATTTTCTTTTTTGTTTTGCCTTTACGCTTCGCGAGTAGTAATTCTGGAGGGTCTTGGTTCATGATGTCCCAAGCCATAATCTCAAGCTCTACAACCATACCATCCACTGGTCCAGTATAGTTGGTCTTGATGATTCGCTCTTCCTCTCCTGTTTCAACATCTGTAAAGACGGCTTTAAGCGTATAGCGCTTTTTATTTTTTTTGACCGATCCTGTAATAATATATTGTACACCTAGCGTATCACCGATTGCTGTCAACACACATTCCGGGGTCTTACAGTTAGATGTTGTATACCCAGCAGATGCGATTTGAGAATTTAGAACCTCGCGGTCAAAGAGGATCGCTTTGGCCGTATTTTGCAACTCGCTTGTAAACCTTTGAGTTAGGGTTTGCACTTCAAGCTCGCTAATCCCAGATTGCTCAAAGTCAATAACCGCTGCCGTAACCACATTGGATTGCTGAGAAACAGCTTGCGTGATCAAGCACGTAGCCAGAACGATATTAAATCGATATATTTTAAACGATATTAGCATAATTTGAGTGTAAATAAGTATAATTTCAGTGAAGGTAAAAAAAAATTGATTCTACTTCCTATAAAAATAATTTTTTTTGATTTTATTGAATTGGGTGCATTTCAAATTTTTTATCATCAAAATATTTGATTCGGTTTGGTATTGCGGATTCGATCTTCATTTTTAATTCTGAAGAAATACGATCAGAACGGTAACGCACTGCAAGGTAGGTCAAATAAGTTTCAGCTATGTCTTCTCTTAAAGGGTACTCTTTAGCATAATCTGAAATAAAATTACAATCTAATCGCTGAGCTAAAAGCCAATCTGGGTCATTCGCGTGATACGCATCGAGTGAAGAATGGGCTCCTTCATGCACCAGGGTCTCCTCCAAGATACCCTGTCTCTCGTAATATTCTAATGACCATTCGGGGTAGATTAACAGGTTGTTATTACCACCACCAAAATTCTCAAATCCCTTATGAATCCATACGGTCTTAACATCTTTTCTAAGTTCAGTGGTTAATCTACCAATGATAGGGGCATATTTTTCTGCTTGGGTCTGCGCATTTTCAATCGATCCGTATTCTGGATTTACCTGCACTTCGATTTCAAGGCCATCATTATAATTTGCACGAAACAGATACGGTTCAAGAGTTAGCCATCCGCCTCCATCCCTTCTATCAAACATCGTGCGCGTTCCAGTTCCAGTATAACTTAAACCAGTAAAGGTTGTCGGGTCATCAGGCGTTATAATATCTGGATCAATAAAGATAGTTCCACCAAAGGGAGGTGTGCTTATTTCGAAATCACAATCCTCAGGATTCTGATTATCTGATGGCTGCACTTGCGCTTGATCATCAGGGTTTTCACATCCAATCGCAATCAATAATAATATGAGAGATGCTTTTTTCAAGATAGATGTGATATACTGAATAATGGCTCTAGTTACCAGCGGGTAATATAACTAATAGATGGAAAGGTTAACGCGCTAGTGCCCCTTTCATCTCCATAATATTCAATGCTAGTAAATAATCCAATATTGATATAGGATTTATCCCAAAGTTTCTTTTCGATTCCAAGCGCAACCGTTGGAACAAAGCGCGCATTTTCCAAGGTAAGGTCGCGATGGGAAAAGGCCATTACTCTCATTCCCGCCAATGCATACATATTATCATAAAATCGAGAGGACTTATCGATATGGAACTTCATCCCTGTTGCTATTGAGTTGATAGCAAACATCGTCCCTATCCCAGCAAAAAATTCTCCATTATTCATGACTTTCTTGGTCTTTGATACGCTATAAAAAGTTAACCCGGTGCGATGATCAAATAAACCGCGCGAGGTGTATGTTTGCCATTTTATCTCTGGCTCAGCCTTTTGGCAAAGAGCTAGGGTAGTGAGTAAAAAGAGTGAAATTATTCTCAGCATTAGATAAAATTAAGAATACAATAATAAAGATGTTTAATCTTATTTAATTTTTTACTGTAAAAGCGATTAAATTGTTCTATGACTTCAATATTTAGTTCGCATTTATTCGCTGTTAATCGAGAAGATTACTTGGTTGAATCTCAAGTCATTGAGCAACTCAAGCCTTCTAGGATGCTTACAATAGGAAGCGGTGGTTGCGTTCCGCTAAATTTGAAAACGGTTTTCCCAGATTTGCATCTATCAGTATTTGATATTAACCCGCATCAACTATCCCATATTCATAATAAGATTAAAGCGTTAAGAAATTCTGATTATGATGCATTGAATATTGGCAATAAAAATGATTTATCCTTAAATCAATCCGGGAAGTTTGATAAAATGTTTCAGGACTTGCGTGACGCATTCATCAATTATATTTCTTCAAAAAATGAACTAGATCAGTTTTTTGATGCTAATACTTCAGTAGAAAAAAGAAACACTATTCAAAGCAACTGGCAAGCCAATGAGAATATCGATAAACCATTTGAAGATGTTTTTAATGATCTATCTATAAATAATATTTTTGGTGATGAAGCTACTAAACATGGACAACCAGGATCGTATGTTAATTATATGAAAACAAAAATCGTAGATGGAATATTGAGAAAAAATTCACATTTAAATCCTTTTTTGCAGCATATTTTTTTAGGCTACTACCAATCAAGTCTTGTTTTTCCTTATCTATCTTCAAATGGCGATCAAGATCTAGAATTTTTTGAAGGGGATATTTTTTCTATAAACAAAGTATCTTCCTATGATATTGTAAGTCTTTCAAATATTTTTGATTGGAGTGAAAATGAATCGGTTGAAAAGCATGCAAAATATCTTTCGCAGCTGAAAAAAGGGTCTGCTGTTATTCTAAGGCAATTAAACAATCATAAGGATTGGATTAAGATCTTTAGCAAATATTTTGTTGAAGATGAATCATTTAATTCGCACTGGCAAATACATGATAGAAGTCTATTCTATGATCATATTAAGTTATTTATACGCAAATGAAATATGAATTTGATATTTTCCCCCCAGAAGAGATGGATAGATATATTCGTGACTTCAGATCGCTTGAAGAAGAAATTGAATACCCATTGGAAGATGGTCTTGGAAATTTTAGAATTATTCATGGTGATAAATATCATACGTTTTTTACACAACAAGGATTTAAAACCAGGTTTGTAGCAATAAAATGTGAGCAGAAGGTGATAGGAGCCGTTGCAGGAATTTGGAAGCCAATTAAAATAAGAAATAAAAATTATACCGGTTTTTATATTGCAGATCTAAAAATTGACATAGACCATCGGAAAAAAAATATTCTAAAAAAACTACTGTGGTATCTTATTAAGCGCTGGCCTATTAATTCAGACTATCAAGGTTGGGACTTCAACTACTTTTGTACTATGCTACGAAATGGAAAAGGGGTAGATAGATCATTCAAAGGTTTTAATCTTGCAAAATTATCATCACAATCAGCGACCATGAATATCTATATGGTAGACCCAAACTCCCTTCGATCTTTAGACCTCAATTCATTGCCCGATAATGAAAATACTCATTCAGTAAATCTTAGCCCCCTTCGTCAAGAAGTAGTATTGTGGAATAACGGCATAAAAGATATTCACTCCACAACGGATGACTCAATCATGCAATTGGGGCATCTACATCCACAATTATTAACTAAGCAATTTTCATCTAAACTGGAACAATGCATTGCAGAGATAAATAATAAAGATAATGGATTAGCATGCTTTGCAGTTGACGATCGAGAAACAAAAAAAATTAGCTGGCTTCATTCAAGTGGAATAACAACAAATACGCAATGCAATATTTTTTCTTTTTCACCATTTGCACCTTCGCTAAAAAAGAGCGATATTTTATTTATTTCTACTGGGGAGATTTAAATGAATTCATATATAAATCAATTAAAGAAAAGCACACCGATAAGCTCTCATAGGTATTTTTCAGACTTACTTGATGGATCAATGTCTTTTGAATTGTTTAAAAGTTCTCAAGCCAACTTTTATAGTGCAGTTTATTATTTTTCCCGTCCTATGTTTTTACTTTGCTCTAGAATGGAAAACTATGCAGATAGATTAACTATTATAGAAAATATATTAGATGAACATGGAAATGGAGATATCAACAATTCCCACGCTGAAACTTATAAAAGTTATTTATTTAATCTTGGCGTAAATGAAAAAGACATTAAAGAAACATTTAGTCATTCAGCGGTGTCTAACTTTTATTCAATTATTGAGGATACTATCAAAGAGGGTAATATTGAAACAGCCATAGCAATGTATGGCATTATAGAAGATCGATATACTGAAATTTCAGCAACAATAGCTACGTCATTAGTTAA
>CAYLUE010000077.1:0-5518 GCA_964386795.1 uncultured bacterium | reverse complement strand
AATAATTTCAATTAGTTCTTTTTTATTTATACTCATAGATAAATTACATCAAAAATAAATGGAAATAGGAATTACTTTATTTACTTTCTAGAAAATTTAGATTTTAGTAAATCCCCTAAACTAGTTTTTGAGATACTGTCTTTTTCATCTGACTTATATGATTCAATAGCTTCTCTTTCTTCTTTTTCCTCTTTTGCTTTAATAGAAAGTTTTATTGTTCTATTCTTTTTATCAAAACCAATAATTTTTGATTCAACTTCTTCTTTTATTTTAAAAACTGATCTCATATCTTCGGTTTTATCTCTTGAAACTTCTGCTATATTTAGTAAACCTTTTACATCATTTTCAAGAATTATCAGTGTGTTTCTCTCATCAATCTGATCTACAACTCCTTTAACTATCGAGTTTTTTGGATTTTTTGATAAATATTCTTGGAATGGGTCTGATGAGAGTTGCTTTAAACCTAAGGATATTCTTTGTTTTTTTGCATCTATTGAAATAATAACAGTCTCAATTTCATCTGATTTTTTAAATACTGATAAGTTTATATTATCTTCATCATCCCAGGAAACATCTGAGATATGAACAAGACCGTCAATGCTCCCTTCAAGCTCAACAAATATTCCAAAATCTGTAATTGATTTTATGATCCCAGTTATGTTTTCACCATCCTTATAGTTTTGTTCAAAATTTACCCAAGGATTATCTAAACATTGCTTCATACCTAAGGAAACTCTTCTTTTTGCGTTATCAATATCTAGAATCATAACTTCAATTTGTTCACCAATATTAGCAATTTTATATGGATTAGGATTATTGTTGGTCCAGTCTATTTCAGATACATGCACCAGTCCTTCAATTTGATCTTCTATCTCTACAAACAAGCCATAATCAGTAATATTAGAGATACTGCAAGTTACTTTCATTCCTATATCATATTTTTCAATAATTTTAGCCCATGGATCTTCTTGCAGTTGCTTAAGTCCTAATGAAACCCTAAATTTTTCTTTATCAAGTGCTATAACCATAACCTTAAGATTTTCTGCTAATGACACTATTTCTGATGGGTGTTTAATTTTTTTCCAAGAGATATCTGTAATATGTAGTAATCCATCTATGCCCCCTAGGTCTATAAAAGCTCCATAATCAGTCAAATTCTTTACTATTCCATCTAAAACATCACCTACTTTTAGATTTGATATTACATCGCTTTTACTTTCAACAGAGCTTCCTTGAAGAGCTGCTTTTCTTGAAAGCACAATATTGTTAGTTTTTTTATCAGCTTTTACTACTTTAAATTCAGAAACTGATCCTTCTAAATACTGAGTATCTCTTACAGGGCGTACATCAACCAAAGAACCAGGAAGAAAAGCATTTATATGGTCTACAAGAACAGTAAATCCGCCCTTTACTCTATTTTGTATAAACCCTGAAATAACTTGATCATTTTCTTGTGCTTGGATTAAATTAATCCATGTCTTTTCATTCTTTGCTTTTTGTCTGGATAGTTTTGTTGTTCCATCTCCGTCTTCAATTTCTTCAATGACAACTTCAACTTTATCACCTATTTCAATCTCAACATCGCCATTTTGATTTTTAAATTGATTTAGATTTACAAATGATTCAGATTTTAATCCAGCAGAAAGTATAGCGTGGTCTGGCGTTATATCTAAAACATCTGCTTCTATTAATTGGCCTAATTTTAGCGTTTTGCTATATTTACTTGACTCAAAAATATTTTCAAAAGATTCATTCATATTTTAATTGTATTTCCTATGTAGATCATTACTCTTTCTTGTACTTTACCAACTGATTTGTTATCTGTTTTTATAACTAATGCATCTTCTGGAACTATTAACGGAGATGCCACTCTAAATGTGTCTCTTTTATCCCTTGCTTCTAACTCATCAATTAGTTGCGAGAGGCTAACATTAATTCCCTTTTCCTTCAACTGGTTATGTCTTCTTTTAGCTCTGGTTGTAGTGCTTGCAGTTAAGAATATTTTTATTATTGCGTCTGGGAAAATCATACTTCCCATATCTCTACCTTCAGCGACCAATCCTGGTTCTTTTGCAAATGATCTTTGTATATTAACAATAGACTTCCTAAGACTACTTATTGAGGCTATTTTTGAAGCAGTTTTTGCTGTTTTCTCATTAAATATCTTCTTATTAATATTTTTATTTTTATAAATGATCTCTATATCCTTAGAAGCTTTATTGAAGTTAAAAGCTATTGATTGAGTAATACTAATTAGCATCTCCTCATCAGCTAAGTCAATTGATTTCAGGTCAGCAATATATCCAATGCTACGATAAAGCGCCCCACTATTAAGATAGTTGAAGTTAAGCCTATCAGCAAGATATACTCCTAATGTCCCTTTACCAACTCCACTGGGACCATCAATTGTAATTATTTCCATTCTTTTAATATCTCCTAATGCTCATCCCAATTAGGTTCATTATTTTTTTAAATGTAGGGAATGAAGTATCAATATTTTCACAGTTTTCTACAATAATAGGTTTTTTGCTGACACTTGAGGCAACTAAAGCAGTCATAGCTACTCTATGATCACCGAATGAATTAACAATTCCTCCAGTTATAGTTCCACCATTAATAGTTGCTCCATCATTAAACTCTTTAGTCTTAATTCCTAATATATTCAGAACTGTAATCATTGAACTAATTCTATCTGATTCTTTGTATCTGAGCTCTTTGGCATTTCTGATAATAGTAGAGCCTTCAGCACATGCGCCTGCAAGGAAAACAAGTGGTAATTCATCTATTGCTGATGTTATGAGATGTTTCGATACTTTGATTCCTCTAAGATTTGATGATCTAACAATGATTGAGCCGATTTCTTCAGATGATTTTGTTTGATTGTTAATAATAGTTTTTATATCACCTCCCATTAACTTCATTATCTTTATAAAACCTGTTCTGGTGGGATTAAGTCCAACATTTTCAATAATAAGTTCACTATTTTTTGATATTAAGGTTGCTAATATTAAAAAAGCAGCTGAGGAAAAATCCCCTGGTATTTTTACTGTCCCTGGAGATACTAAGTCTCCACCCGTAATATATATTTTATTATTTTCAGATATTACAGATGATGAGAAGTCTCTTAACATAATCTCCGTATGATCTCTTGACTTAGTTTTTGTATTTATTATTGTCTTACCAGAACAAAAAAGACTGGCTAGAAGTATAGCTGATTTTATTTGTGCACTAGGTATCTGAAGATCATGATTAATATTTTTTAGGCCAGTAGCAGGTGATATATTAATAGGCGCTCTTCCTGAAGTAGTTGCTATTTTTGCACCCATTTTGATTAAAGGATCTGCTACTCGATCCATTGGTCTCTTAATTAATGAGTTATCACCAGTTAATATACTTTCAAATTTCTGAGCAGCAAGAATACCCATGAATAATCTCATTGATGTTCCTGAATTACCGAAATTTAATATTTCTGATGGTTTTTTTAGACCACTTATCCCTAAACCATCAACAGTAAGAGTTAAATTATTTTTAATTATATTAGTGCCCAGTAAACGTGAAACTTCAATTGTCCTAATAACATCATCAGAAAAAAGACAGTTTTCTATATGTGTTTTGCCTATAGATAACATTGATAGAAGAATAGCTCTATGGGAAATAGATTTATCACCAGGGACTTCTATGCTCCCTCTAATGGGGCCATTATATTTAGCTATAAGGGATTTATCTTTGGTCATTAGTTATATAGTTAAGAGTCACTTGATATTGGGTATGAGCCTAAGCTTTTAAACTGAATATCAAGTTTTTCTAATTCTGATAGAGCATTAATTAATGATTTATCACTAATATGTCCTTCAAGATCAATAAAGAACACATAACTCCATTTACCCATTTTTGATGGTCTCGATTCAATTCTAGATAGGTTGACATTATTTTTAGCAAAGGGTTCTAAAACCTTAAATAATGAACCTGAGTCCGATGTATTTGGGGGAGATACAATAATTGATGTTTTGTTATTACTTGATTTATCAGAAAGTTCTTTGCCAATTATAAGAAATCTTGTTGTATTGTCAGGAAAATCTTGGATATTATATTCAAGTATATTTAATGCATAATCTTTGGATAGTTTTTGTGAGCCTATACATGCTTCATTGTCCGTTTTAATCCTAGATGCACCCTCAGAATTACTAATAACGGGCACTATTTCAATGTTTGGAAGGTTTGATTGGATCCAATATTGACATTGTGCTAATGACTGAGAGTGAGAATATAAAGTATTTAGATTGTCTTTTGATGAATTTTTTGACAATAGACATTGATGTATTGGTAGTTCTATTTCTCCACTAATTAAAACGTTAGATTCTAATAAAAGATCATGTGAATTATTTACTGAGCCTTCAATTGAATTCTCAATTGGTATTACTCCATATCTAGTTTCATTTTTTTCAACTGCATGGAAAACATCACTGATAGATTGCATTGGTGTTGCAGTGATATCATTTTTAAAATAAGTTAATAATGCAATCTCTGAAAATGATCCTTTAGGTCCTAAGTATGAGATTTTCATAGCAGTCAAGAAATTATATTTGTCTTAATAACCCCGTCGATTTTTTTGATTTGTTCTAGTACTTGTTGCGATATTGATTTATCGAGGTTAAGTATTGTGTAACCAATATTTTTGAAGTTTTTGTGGGATAGATCATTGATATTAATATTTTCTTTACCCAAGAGAGAAGTGAATTGTCCAACAATGTTTGGCTTATTAAGGTTAGTAATAGTTAATCGATGCTCGGTATCACATACCAATGAAACATCAGGAAAATTAACAGAATTAATAATATCACCGTTTTCTAAATAAGATTTTATGCTATTAGCAACCATAACGGCACAATTAACCTCAGCCTCTTTTGTTGATGCTCCTAAATGTGGTAATAGCAATACATCAGGATTCCCTATTAGGCTGTCACTAGGGAAATCAGTCACATAGGTATTTAATTTATTATTTTTCAATGCTTCAATAACAGCATCAGTGTTTACAATTTCTTCTCTTGATAAATTTATAATGGTTGATGTATTTTTCATTAGATTAATTTCATTTGAACTTATAAAATCCTTAGTTTCATTTTTATAAGGGATATGTATTGTTAATATATCTACTTTCTTTAATACTTCATTTAGATCATCATATTTCTTGACTCCTGGGACTAGATTTATTGCATTATTCACAGTAATCATTGGGTCAAATCCAAGAACCTTCATCCCTAAATCATAGCCTGCATTTGCAACCTTTACTCCTATTGAGCCTAAGCCAACTACTCCCAATGTTTTATTTGGTAATTCATAGCCAACATATTGTTTTTTTGCAGATTCAATATCAGTTGTTAGGTCATCTGAGGTTTTTAAATTATGAATATAATCCATTGCTCTGTGGATATTTCTGGCTGTTATTAAAATGGCTGCTAATGTTAATTCTTTAACTGCATTTGCATTAGCACCAGGGGCGTTAAATACTGGAATGGCA
>CAYLUE010000076.1:0-5578 GCA_964386795.1 uncultured bacterium | reverse complement strand
TGAATTGAATAGGATTATCTAGATCAGATGATGTGCCCTCTTCTTCTTTGGTAAGTGTTGCAGTATACTGACCTGGAGATGCTAACTGACCTGAGTTGTACCAACCTCTACCACCACCTCTCCCAGATGAAATTCTATCAGGATTTATGGCACTTGAACTTGAATGTCTTAAATTCCACGAAACTCTATTCAATCCTTTCGACTTAGGTGCATTTATTTTATTTATAATGTTTCCTTCTTGGTCTTTAATAACTATATATACTCTAGTTCCTTCCTCTCTAGACTCTTTTTCTAGTGCATTCCAATCAATATTAGGAATTTGTTGACCTTTTTTAATCATCTCCTTTTCTTTTTTAACTCTCGCACTTTTCATAGAAGGGTATGATTTAGATAGATGATAAGTAAATACAGCACCAAAGTCAGGGTTATCTGCAAAGTAATAATCAGCTCCTGTGTTTCCTTTAGTGCTCTTTGGTAAATACCATAGGGCATCTCTTGTATTAAATAAATCACCTTCTTTTGCAAGATTATCTGATGTCATCTCTCTTAATGAAGAATAATCATCAAGAATATAGAAACCTCTTCCAAAAGATGCTGCAACTAAGTCATTTTCTCTTTTTTGAATGGTAATATCTCTAAAAGAAATAGTTGGTGCTCCAGGAACTTTATTCCATTTTTTACCGCCATCTAAAGTTACATATATTGCAGACTCAGTAGCACAAAACATCAAGTCTTTAGAAACGTGGTCTTGGACCAATCTCCACACAAGATTTCTTTTGGGTAGATTACTTGCAATAGAAGTCCATGTCTCTCCTAAATCAGTACTCTTGTATAGATAAGGATTATAGTCACCTTCTTTATGATTATCAAGAGATACATAAACAGTATTTTCATCAAAATTATCTGCTTTAATATCATTTACGAATGTTCTTGCAGGTAGACCAAGTCTTGTTACTGGAATTTTTTTCCAACTTTCACCACCATTTGTAGTTACTTGAATAGTTCCGTCATCAGTCCCAACATATATAACTCCCTCTCTAACTGGAGATTCAGATACTGATGTGATGGTATTATAATTTGACATTGCTTTTACATCCCAAGCATTATCCCATCCGTGCCTTCTTCCCATGATAGGGAGGTCTAATCTTTCCTCGTCTCTAGTCAAATCTCCAGAAATTGGTTCCCAACTGTCACCTCTATCCTCTGATTTCCAAACTCTATGAGAAGCAAAGTATAACCTTTCTGGTTTATGAGGACTCACTAGAATAGGAGAATCCCAGTTCCATCTTTCATATTTTTCTCCTTCTCTTGGCTGAGGTTGAATTAGTACAGTCTCTCCTGTCTTTAGGTCAACTCTGTGTAATACACCTTGTTGAAATTCACCATAGACAATATCATTATATACAGGGTCAGTAGCAGTCTGGTGCCCATCTGCACCTAATATCTTATACCAGTGAGCGTTTCTTATACCATCTCTTTCATCTGTCCTAGAAGGTCCTCCAGCAGATCCATTATCTTGGGTTCCTCCAAAAATATGATAGAAAGGGTATGCGTTATTTACGGCAACTTTATAAAACTGTGTGATTGGAAGATTTTTGTGATATTTCCATGTCTCAGCTAAATCAAAAGATTCGTAAATTCCAGCATCTGTTCCAACTAAAAGATAATTGGGATCATCAGCTCTAAAAGCTATGGAGTGGTTGTCAGAGTGCTTATCTCGTTCTCTTAACTCATTAAATGTCTTACCTCCATCTTCTGAAGTTAAAATTCTTACGTTCATCAGATATAATCTATCAAATTTGTGAGGACTAGCATATAACTCTTGATAGTAATGTGGACCAGTAGCACCAGAAACTGTATTTGACATTTTTTTCCAAGATGATCCTCTATCGACTGACTTATAAACCCCTCCTTTTGTCCTATTTAATTCAATAGCTGCATATATTACATCAGGTTTTTGTGGCGATATAGCCATACCTATCTTCCCCATATTAGAACCAGGAAGCCCAGATTTTAATTTAGTCCATGTTTCACCTCCGTCTTCTGATTTGTGTAAGCCAGATTCAGGTCCACCACCCATTAGAGCAGCGGCAGTTCTATGTCTTTGCCATGTTGCGGCATATAGTCTATCTGGGTTTCTTGGATCAATGAGTAAGTCAGTAACTCCTGTCCACTCACCACCTCCTAAAACTTTTTTCCATTTTTTTCCTCCATCAGTAGTTTTATATAATCCCCTTTCACCTCCTGAACTCCAGAGCGGTCCTTGTGATGCAACCCAAACTATATTTGAATTATTAGGGTGAACAATTATTTTAGATATGTGTTCTGAATTTTTTAAACCCATATTCTTCCATGATTTACCTCCGTTCTCACTTTTATAAACACCGTCACCATAAGCAACATGTCTACCTCCAACATTTTCGCCAGTACCTAACCATAGTATTGAGTGGTCATTAGGATCAATGGTTATACACCCAGTTGAGTAAGTAGATTCATTATCAAAAATTGGTTTATAAGTGGTTCCGGAATTCTCAGTCTTCCAAACACCGCTAGATCCTGTTGCAACATACCAGACGTTATCATTTTGTGGATGGATAGCAATATCAGCTATTCTTCCAGATAAAAATGCTGGGCCAACATTTCTTAATTTTAGAGCTGATAATGAGAGTTTACTTTCATTATTAGGTTGTGAATTATTTTGACTACCTCTTCTTCTTTGAGAGAATACATCAAAAATAAATAAAGATACTATACTAAATAATAGAATTTTTTTCATGGTTTTGGGTTTTAATTACTAATCTAATCTATATATAATTTTTTTTTTTTAATAAATTTATCATAATATTTTATATATTATATCATGGAATTATTAGAAGGAAATGGTATATTAAGTGCCTTTCAAGCGGTTATTGCCCTATCTGTTCTTAAAGTTTGGTTAATAAATTTCAATAAACCTACAAGGTGGAGAGGTGGCAATGCAATGTCTATGAGGGAAGAGTTCGAGGCATATGGGTTGCCTGATTGGGTTCTTTATATGGTCGGTTTTCTTAAAGTGGCTTTTTCTTTAGGCCTATTAGCTGGAATTTGGTTTCCTGAATTAGTAGTTACTTCTGCTACTGGAATTGCTTTTTTTATGTTTTTTGCTATTTTAATGCATATTAAATTAAAAGATCCTATAGTAAAGTCTATACCTGCTATAACTTTTTTGACATTATCAATATTAATTGTTCTTCTCTTTGAATAATTCACAATACCTTTTTTTATTTTTTATTTTATCTTGTACTCATACAAAAAATTTTGATTTAAACTCTGATTTGTTTTCCTCTAAATCATCTGAATCATATCTTCATTCCTCTGGAGAAGATATTTATATCTCTTGGACTGAACAAAAACTAGATTCTAATTATTTATATAATAGCAGGTTTAATGGTAACTCTTGGGGAAAAAAAGAATTAATAACAAAAGGGAAAGACTGGTTTGTAAATTGGGCTGATTTTCCTTCAATTTCCCATAATAAGATATCAAATACCTTCTTTTCATTTAATCTTCAAAAAAGTTCTGAGGAGACTTTTTCATATGATATAAAATATTTTTTTAAGAAAGGAGAATGGGTTGATATGAAAAATATTCATACTGATAATACTTTTTCAGAGCATGGTTTTGTATCAGTTGCTCCTTATGGAGAAGGTTTTATTGTCAGTTGGTTGGACGGTAGAAATACTTTGCCTTCTTCTGATGGACATGGTAAGGGGGCAATGACTTTAAGGTCTGCGGAGATAGATAAGGAAGGTAAAATAATTAATGAGAGATTGGTTGACAGTATGGTATGTGAATGTTGTCAAACCTCAATGACTATCGCTGGGGAAATTCCATTATTAGTATATAGAGATAGGTCACCTGAAGAGACAAGAGATATTTATGTTTCTAGATATATAAATTCCGAGTGGTCAGAACCATTTCCTATTCATGATGATGGTTGGACTATAAATGGGTGTCCTGTAAATGGACCTAATATTGATTCTTTTGATGATAGAGTAGCAGTATCTTGGTTTTCAGCATCTAATGGAATACCAAAAGTTAATTTAAAATTTTCAAATAATAATGGACAATCATTTGGCAGAAAGATATTGGTTGACAATATTGATAATAAACCAATGGGAAGAGTAGATGTTGAATTTATTAATAAAGATGAAATACTTGTCAGTTGGTTATCTATAGTTGATGGAGAAGGGAAACTTTTAATGAGAAAAGTAAATTCAATGGGTACTTTAGGTGATATTAATATAATAAAAGAGGTTTCAACAGAAAGGTCTACGGGATTTCCGCAAATCGAGAAATGGGAAGATAATATCTTTTTGTCTTGGACTGATATCAGTGGGGGCGAGAAGAGAGTTAAGACATCAAAGATTCCGCTTTCTAGTCTTTAAAAATTAAGAGAAAAATTGTCTAGGTAATATTTCCCCTTATTAAACTTAAATACAATTGATTTAAAATCTTTATTTTCTAAATCAACATAGTAAGTTGAAAAATTAATGTCATTTCTTTTTTTAAACCTTTCTTCTGTCAAATAATTAAACTTTAAATTGTTTAGATCTATATTGGTATTAAATAATTTCAGTGTTTTAGAACCTATAACGTTACTGTTTTTATCTATAAAGCTTATCTCTAATTTTGCAGTATCTTGATCATTTGAGACGTCAAAAGAGAGAAAATTATAATAATATACCTTTATATCATCAAGTATATCAATAATGAATTCACTTGAGTCAGATACATTTATCTTTAGAGCAGAATTCTGTTGATTTTTTCCTCCCCTAAATTTTAATGGCTCAAGTTTAATTTCAGAAATATCACTAAATTTTAATTTAGAGTTTTTGCTGTATGAAAGTTCATCCTCCTCAAAGTCCAATAAAACACTTGAACCACCAATTTTTGATCTAGAAATAATTTTTTTTGATACGTTTTCTTCGATAGTATAATTTTCAGATTTTTTTAATATTTCTAGAGAATTAGGATTTCCGTTAAGTGTGTATGCTAAAAAGTTATAGACATACTTCTTTAAAATTTTTCTTTGTAGCCAACCAGGTAAAATATTTGAGTTATTTACAATTAATTTTCCGGGAAACCCAAAATCATGTTGTCCCCAAGAAGTATTAAATTGTGAGTGGTTTGCTCCCTCAACAAGAATATTAAAGTCAGAAAATGAGCTACTTTCATTATCAATTCTATTTGCTTGTCTTATTCCAAAAAAACTATCTTCATCACTATCCATACTTCCCTGAATACTCAGATAATTTACATTTTTAAGTTTGTAGTTTCTAAAGTATCTGTAATCTGTAGGAGCTAGAGTAACTATTCCTTTGATATTGAGGTTATAGTCTAATTCTATATTACCATTATCTGGAAATGTTTTAAGCTCATTAAATTTTGATGCGATATTAACTGCTTCTCCACCTCTTGAATGGCCCATCACAATAATATTATCAAAATCTATTTTGTTATATAAAATGGAGGAGGAGTCATTATTTAATTTTTTAAGATAACTTAGATTTTCAAGAAAATGCCATGCTCTTGTCGT
>CAYLUE010000075.1:0-5722 GCA_964386795.1 uncultured bacterium | reverse complement strand
GAAATGGCTGCAAAAAAGATTTTAGGCACATGGAAATGAATAAATTTGATGTAATAATTATAGGTTCAGGAGTAAACAGCTTAGTGGCAGCGTCTATCTTAAGTAAAGCTGGCAAAAGTGTGCAGGTGCTTGAATCGAGAAGTAGAATTGGTGGATTAGCATCTACTAATGAATTTGTACCTGGATTCAAATGCAACACAATCAATGATGCAATTAAATGGATAGATCCACGGATATTGAAAAAGCTAGACTTGAAGTCCAAAGGCTTAGAATTAATACGACCTGATATTGTTCGTACTGCTCTTGGTAGTAATGGAGAGCAAATTGAATTTCATTTAGATTCAAAAAAGACAGCAGCATCAATTGCTAAATACTCTCAAGAAGATTCTGAAAAATGGAATGAATTCATTACTTATATTAATAAACTAACTCAATTTCTTGAAAAAATTTATGAACTAACTCCACCCAACCTACCTAATGTAGGCTTAAAAGAACTTCTTAAGATGCGATCTATTTTGGGACCGGTTCGCAAACATGGAACTCGCGGAGTTGTAGATCTATTGCGCGTTGCTCCAATGATGATGCCAGAGCTTGTTGATGAATGGTTTGAAAATGAATTATTGCGGAGTGCTATAGCTACTGCAGGTATCCACCATCATTCATTTGGTCCATATGCTGCTGGTACTGGTTACAATCTCTTGCATCAACATGTGCATGCTAATGGTGTGTTTCATAATGCTCATTTTATAAAAGGTGGTACCGAAAAATTAGCTTTGGCTTTGAAAGAAATATCTGAATCGTTTGGAGCGCAAATACGATGCTCAGCTAAAGTTGTTTCAATTGATATTAATAATGGTGCTTGCAGTGGCACCACTCTTGATAATGGCGAAAAAATTGAAGCAGAAATATTAGTATCAGGATTAGACCCAAATAACACATTTATGAAATTAATAGGTGCATCAAAACTCAGTCCTAATTTTCAAAGACAATTAAATAATATTAGATATCGCGGTAGTACGGCAAGAGTGCACTTCGCATTAAATAAACTTCCAAAAATCAATAATATTCCTGAAGAAAAAATGATAACCGTATTTTCAATAAACCCATCCATTGAATATTTAGAGCGTGCTTCTGATGGTGTGAAATATGGTTACCCTGCAGATAATCCTTATATTGAGTTTACAATACCATCATTGATAAATAATGATTTTTCTCCACAGGGCAAACATGTCCTGTCAGCATCTGTTCAATATTACCCTTATCAATTAAGAAATAATCAATGGTCCGATGAATTAAAAAATGATTTGAAGAAAAATATAGTAGAGGCTATTGAAAAAGTATCCCCTGGTTTTTCTTCAAGCATAGAAGCTTCAAGCTTATTATCTCCGCTAGATTTTGAAAATGAATTTGGACTAACCGAGGGTAATTTTAATCATGGTGAGATGACATTGGATCAATTTATGTTTATGCGCCCAACAATTAGTACTGCGCAATACAAAACCCCTATTGAAAATCTCTATCTTTGCGGCCCTGGAAACCATCCAGGTGGGGGCATACATGGAGCCAATGGCTATAACGCAGCGCAAGAAGTATTAAAAAAATGAAATTTAAGAAAACAGCTGAAACGCTTGAGCAAGGGTCCCATACACTTGAACGGAATTATTACATAAATCCTGAAATATTAAGCAAGGAATATGAAAATATTTTTTTAAAAAACTGGGTTTGTGCTGGTCGATCTGAAGAGCTGTTTAAAGAAGGTGATTACAAAGTAATCAACATAGGAACTGAAAGCGCTATTATATTAAGGGATTCAACAAAATGCTTAAAAGCATTTACAAATGTCTGCAGGCATCGTGGAACTCGTATCTGTGAAAAAACTGAGGGTAAATTTTCAAAGTCAATCCAGTGCGGCTATCATGGATGGACTTGGAATCTTTCTGGTGAATTAGTTGGCGCACCCCACATGGACTCAGTTAAGGGTTTTGAAAAAAATGATTACCCTCTCTACCCTGTATCAATTGCAGAATGGGAGGGCTTTATTTTTATTAATTTTGATGATAAACCTGAATCTTTTCAAAAACTGTTTTCACCTATAAATACAAAGTTTAAAAACTGGAATATCTCAAACTTAATTTCAATGGAAACCAAAAGATATCAGGTAAAAGGAAATTGGAAGCTAGTCATTCAAAATTATTCTGAATGCTATCACTGCCCCATTATACATCCTCAACTTGCAGCTATTACTCCATACTTAGGGGGTCATAATGATTTATTTGAAGGACCATTTTTAGGTGGGTACATGAACCTCAATGATAATAAGGAAAGCGTTACTTCTTCAGGGGCTCTATGCTGCCCCCCATTAAAGAATTTGACTGATATAGATTTAGAGCGTGTTTATTATTACACAATTTCTCCAAATATGCTATTAAGCTTACATCCTGATTATGTAATGTATCATACCGTTTGGCCGCGCGGCATTGATCAATGTGAAGTTACTTGCTCATGGTTGTTTGATAAAGATGCAGCTACCTCAAATAAGTATAATACAAAAGAGGCGATCAATTTTTGGGATACGACCAATAAACAGGATTGGCATATTTGTGAGCTATCTCAATTAGGAATTCAATCAAAAAGATATAGTCCAGCACCATACTCAGGTCAAGAAAGTTTGCTGGCAGCTTTTGATAAATATTATAAATCATTATTGAATAAATAATATAATGGCGCATCACTCCACACAACATTTTTCCCGAAGACATATTGGTCCAAATAATAAGGATATTAGCAAAATGCTATCCTTGCTTGGTTTTGCATCTATTGATGAATTAATCAATAAAACTATTCCAGAAAATATTTTGATTAAAAACAAATTGGATTTAGGTGATGGCCTCAGCGAAAATGAATTCTTAGAAACAATTAAATCCATTGCAAATGAAAACAAAATTGTTAAATCATTTATCGGTATGGGCTATTACGGAACAATTACTCCGCCAGTGATTCTTCGAAATATTCTTGAAAATCCGGGCTGGTATACAGCTTATACGCCCTACCAAGCTGAAATCTCACAAGGAAGATTAGAAGCTTTGCTTAATTTTCAAACCATGGTTACCGATATGACAGGGCTAGAAATAGCTAATGCATCCCTACTTGATGAGGCGACAGCAGCAGCAGAAGCAATGGTTTTAATGTATCGATCCTCTAAAAATGGAAATAAATTTTTTGTGGCAGATGATTGCCATCCTCAAACTATTGATGTAATCAAAACTCGTGCGGAACCCATTGATATTGAAGTGGTTATTGAATCACCAAATAAATTTAGCTTTACAGATCAAGCTTTTGGATATCTAATTCAGTGCCCTACTACAGATGGGAAGGTTTTTGATTATAGGGAGATTTGTGAAAAAGCCCATCAATCGGGTGCTTATGTTACAGTAGCTAGTGACTTATTAAGCCTAGCAATTATACCTGAGCCAGGAGATTTTGATGCTGATATAGCAATTGGAAACTCGCAAAGGTTTGGAGTCCCTTTAGGGTTTGGTGGACCTCATGCTGCGTTCCTAGCTGCAAAAGAAGACTTCAAGCGAAAAATGCCTGGAAGAATAATTGGATTATCAAAAGACTCATATGGCAATCAAGCACTACGGATGGCGCTACAAACACGTGAACAACATATAAGAAGAGATAAGGCAACATCAAATATTTGCACTGCTCAAGTTTTACTATCTGTGATCGCAGGAATGTATGCAGTATATCATGGTCCAAAAGGAATTTATGAAATTGCTCAAAATGTCCATAGCAAAGCTAGAAAACTAGCAACCGCATTAGCTGATGGTGGCTATAAAATTGTGCATGATCAATTTTTCGATACCATACGTATTGATTTAAATGGAAAAAATCTGGACTTAGAAACAATTAACCTAAATTTTAGAAAATTTGATAATGGTGATATTGGCATAGCGATTGATGAGAGTACCAATAATTCAGATATAGATGAAATCCTTAAGTCATTTAAAGTTGAAATTAAATCAAAATCTGGATTCAAATTAACCAAAGCTAGAAGTACTCAATATTTATTGCATGAGGTATTTAATTCATACCAATCTGAAACTGAAATGATGCGATACCTTAAAAGATTAGAATCAAAAGATTTAAGTTTAACTACGAGTATGATCTCATTAGGCTCATGCACTATGAAATTAAATGCAGCTGCAGAGATGATTCCTATATCTTGGCCAGAGTTTAACGCAATACATCCTTTTGCCCCTCAAGAGCAAACTAAGGGCTATTTTAAACTTTTTGATTCTCTTTCTAAATGGTTAGTTGATATTACAGGTCTTCATTCCTGTTCATTGCAACCAAACTCAGGTGCGCAAGGCGAGTATGCGGGCCTTATGGTGATAAGAGCCTATCATAGAAATAATGGCGATAATAATAGGGTTGTCTGTTTAATACCAGAATCTGCACACGGAACTAATCCTGCTAGCGCAGTGATGGCAGGAATGGATGTCATAGTAATAAAATGTGATAGCTCCGGCAATATTGATCTTGAAGACCTAAAAGAAAAGGCAAATGCAAATAAAGATAATTTATCTGCCCTAATGATAACCTATCCATCTACTCATGGTGTTTTCGAAGAATCAGTTTCTGACATATGTGAGATAATTCATTCCTATGGTGGGCAGGTCTATTTAGATGGTGCTAATTTGAATGCTATGGTAGGTCTGACAAGATTGGGTGATTTTGGTGCAGATGTTTGCCATATAAATCTTCATAAAACATTTGCTATACCTCATGGTGGTGGGGGGCCAGGTATGGGGCCAATCTGTGTTGCTGAACATCTTTCTCCTTACCTACCTGGGCATCCAATTCTTAATAATAATTCAAAATCAATTTCAGCAGTGTCTGCTGCTCCTTTTGGCAGTGCTGGAATATTACCTATTTCATGGGGTTACATTTCTATGCTTGGCAGCGAAGGAGTAAAAAAGGCATCTCAAATTGCTATTTTGAATGCTAATTATATGGCAAAAAGACTTGAAAATGATTTTAAGGTTTTATTTAGAGGTGTGAATGGAACCTCAGCTCATGAGTTTATTATTGATTTAAGAGAATTAAAAAATGAAACAGGTATCAGTGATGAGGATATAGCAAAAAGACTAATTGATTATGGATTTCATGCTCCAACCATGTCTTGGCCTGTACCTGGTACATTAATGATTGAACCAACAGAAAGCGAATCAAAATCAGAGCTAGATAAATTTTGTGATGCAATGTTATTAATTAAAGAAGAGGTTGATGATGTAGTAAATGGGAAATTAGATAAAGATGATAATCCATTGAAGAATGCTCCTCATACTGCGCTTTCTATCATATCAGATAATTGGGACCATAAATACTCAAGAGAAAAAGCTGCGTATCCTGCCTCCTGGCTCAAAGAACATAAATACTGGCCCAGTGTTGGTAGAGTAGACAATGCTCACGGTGATAGAAATTTAATTTGTACTTGCCCTCCAATCGATACCTATAATAAATCATAATTAAAATCCATTCCTGTGTTCAATTTCTTAAAAAATGACATCCTAAGGATTCTTGCTATTGCTCATAAAGAAAGGGATGAAATATTAGCACAGATAAAATGATTCTATAGATTCAATTCTCCATTTACTAGGATTCCTTGATTCTGATTGAGCCTAACATTTTGAATAGAATTAATTGCGGAGCTATC
>CAYLUE010000074.1:0-5846 GCA_964386795.1 uncultured bacterium | reverse complement strand
GCACCAACTAAATAACCGTCAATTGCTTGGCCTTTAGGTAGTGTAGGACCATCTTCAACATCAAGAACAGTGATGCTAAAAGCTTGTGATTTGGTTAAACCTCCACTATCTGTGGCAGTTATAGTTATTGAGTAAGAAGTTTTCGATTCATAATCACCAGAGACACTATCTTTAAGTTTTAAAGTACTTCCTGAGATTTCAAAAGAAGCTGCATCAGTACCAGATATAGCATAAGTGAATGTATCTCCTGAATCCGGGTCAGTTGAGGCTAAAGTACCTACTGAAGCACCAGCCGAGTTCTCTGAGAAACTACTAGCACTGAGAGACACTGCTGTGGGAGATTCATTTGCATCAGTAACTGAAATAGTAAAATCATCACTTTTAGTATTTCCGCCACTATCTGTAGAGGTTATTGTAATTGCGTAAGAAGATTTCGTTTCAAAATCTGATGAAACTGAGCTTTTTAATTTTAAACTACTTCCTACAACTTCAAAGGAACTAGCATCAGTTCCAGAAATTGCATAACTAAAACTTTCACCAGTATCTGGGTCTGTACTACTTAAAGTACCTATGGTTGGTCCTGAAGCATTTTCTGCGAAACTACTCGCACTCAGAGCAACTGCTGTAGGCGTTTCATTAACATCAGTGACAGAAATAGTAAAAGCTTCAGTTCTAGTATTACTACCAGTATCTGTTGCGGTTAAGGAAATTGAATAAGAGCTTTTAGCTTCAAAATTTCCTGATACCGAATCTTTTAATTTAAGTGTGCTTCCTACTATCTCAAAAGAATCCGCATCGGTTCCTGTTATTGAATACGTAGCAGTGTCACCTGCATCAGGATCAGTCGAACTTAAAGTACCAATTGATGCACCCGCAGAATTTTCAGAAATACTTGATCCAGTAATTTTTATATCTATGGGAGCTTGGTTACCCGCAATGTCTGCAGTGTCAAGTGAAGTAGTTAGATCAGTTGTGGTTAGAGCTGTATACACACTAGTGCTAGATGCTGCCGCCGTTTGAACTGTTGTTATTACTCCAGAATCAGCATTTAATACAACTTCTTGTACTTTAGCGATAGCTGTAACATCAACTGAAGTATCAATCAAGGCATTTGCATTTACAACAGAAGTAGACACATTGGAAGCCAACTCAGCTACCCTTGTAGCTGTTGTTGTGCCTGCAGCACTATTTGTTAAGATTTCTTCTATTACCGTTGTACTGGATATGTCTTCTGCAGCTTTAAGTGAACTTACTAACTGAGCTACAACTAGTTCATCACCGGCACCATCAGTTAATCCCGCCCCTTCTAAAAGGCTTTCTCCAACGGCTATTATGTTTATTAGTTTTGCATTAACCTTTTGAGCACCTAAAGTTTCTAAAGGGTTATCTGTAGCAGGATCAAAACCAGCAGGAAGACCTAGATTAGCCTGAACTGTTGCAGCATCGTCTCCGGCTATATCAATTAGGGTTGTTATTGCCGAAACAAATTTTGAAGCTTTAGAAGCAGAGAGAGAAATAGTAACAGCTTCACCTGTGTATGAGTCTGTACCGCCATCTGCTATTACTCTAGTTCCTTTATTATCTGCTGCATTTAAAGTGTAATCACCATTAGCGTCTGTTATTGCAGTAGCAACGGTGGTTCCATTTGCATCTACTAATTTAACAGTAGCTCCCGTCACCAAACCGTCAACAACCGTTCCTGTAATGGTTTCAGGTTCAATTGCATCATCTACTGTGATGGTAAAAGCTTTGCTTGTACTTGTAGTGCTTCCACTATCAGTAGCAGTTAATACTATTGAATAAGAAGTTTTTGTTTCATAATCAGCAGTAATCGTATCTTTAAGCTTTAAAGTACCGTTAGATAACTCAAATTTATCAGCATCAGTTCCCGATATAGTGAAGGTATTGTCTAAATCACCATCATCAGATGTCACTGTGCCTACTGCAATTCCAGCAACATTTTCCGCTATAGAAGTAGCGGATAATTCTACACTTGTGGGTAAGTCATTAACCGCATAAATAATAAAAGTAAAAGTAGCTGAATCAGACAAACTTCCATCCGATGCAGTAAGTACAAGCGTTCCTGGAGTTGTATTATCATCATTTAAATCAGCATTAGGAGTAAAAGTGAGTCCCTCAAGTTGGTCGGCTACTAAGGTCATGCCCTGTGTAACAGTAACTCCATCAAAAGTAGTTAAAACACCGGTTGTAGGAATAGAGTCAACTGTGATGGTAAGAACATCGCCATCTGCATCGGTGGGTGCGCCGATACCAAAAGAAGCTGGAATGTCTTCTGTAAAGTCAAAAGTGAAATCTACACCAGCATTAGGAGCAGTGTTTGCTGTTGGGGTTGGGGTTGGAGCCCCTGCTGATCCACTACTTCCTCCACAAGAAGCTAATGTTATAGCCGCTAAATTAGCAAATAAAATAGAAGAATGACCCTTAAGTTCAAAGGTTTTATTCGAACCTCGAGGTTGTGCTCTCAGTAATTTTTTAAGTTGATTGTTCAGTTTTTGTTCGATATTTAGATCTAGAATAAGATCTTGATTTTCATTTTGTATTTCACCCATTTTTTTTCTCCATGCACAGCTCAATTTCTTTGAGTGCTAGCTATCAAATATGCCACAAATCTGCTAGCTTTTCCAAGCTTATTTTAAAATCTTTTGGATCTTTAGAAATCTACCAATCAAGTAAATATTTTTGGCAGTAATTTATTTAACTAAAGTGTACTCTTTATCAATCTGCTTGATCTCTTTTCTAAGTAAAATAAGAGCAATTAAATTAGGTATTGTTGCTATGGGGCCTATTACAGTAGCTATGTCCCAAATTATTTTTGTATCTACTACAGCCGCTATAAAGAAGGCACCAACATACACAATCCTGTAATACAGTATCCAGCCTTCTCCAAATAAGTGTGCAGTAGCACGGTCTCCATAATAAGACCAAGCTATAACTGTAGAAAAGGCAAATAATAAAAGACCAAAAGCAACAATATACTGCCCATACTCCCCAAAAACACTTTTAGTAAACGCTTTACCTGTTAAGTCTGCAGATCTTAAAAGGGACTTCCCTTCTATAATAAAATCACCTGGATTGATAATTTTTCCTTCTTCTACTGATATAACACCCGAGAAACTTTGATTAGTTTCTCTATCTTTATAAGTTGTTTCTTCTGCAAAGGAACGATTGTGCATTAAAGTTACATCTTCAGAAATTAGCACTCCTTCAGAAACATTCAATTCCCCAGTGAATTCAATATTTCCATTTCTTTCATAATAATAATTTCGTAGAGTAATTAAATCTTCTTCAGAACTAGTTTCTGAATAGCTCCCTTTTAGATAATCCATCGCGCTTGCTTCGAATTCATTTTCAAATTTTTGATTCCAGACTCCTGAAGACAATATAACTAATCCAGTCAGAGTACAAACGACAATTGTGTCAATAAAGGGTTCAAGAATTGAAACCATGCCCTCCTCTATTGGGTTTTCCGTTTTTGAAGTGGCATGAGCAATTGGAGCTGAGCCTTGTCCTGCTTCATTGGAATACAAACCTCTATTGATACCTCTAGTTAGTGCTGCAGCTACACTAGCACCAAGAAACCCCCCAACAGCTGCTGCAGGAGAAAATACATGAACAAAAATTAATTTGAAGGAAGGAATAATATTTTCATAATTACCTAATATTACTGCCAGTGCCCCCAGGATGTACCAAAAGGCCATAAAAGGGACTAATTTAGAAGCTATCTGAGCAATCCTCTTTATACCACCTATTATTACCATCCATAACAAAATGGCCAAAACTAAGCCTGTTAACCACTTTGGTATATCAAAAGTATCATTCATAACTAGGGCTATATTATTAATTTGAGGCATATTTCCTGTACCAATACACATCATCAAAAGACATACAGAGAAAATAACCGCTAACCATTTCATATTTAGACCATTTTCTATATAGAACATTGGTCCACCAGCTATTGATCCATCAGCTAGTTTTTCTCTATATTTATGTGCCAAAGTAACTTCTACAAACTTAGTGGTCATACCAAGAAAAGCTACTACCCACATCCAAAAAATTGCAGCTGGGCCTCCTAGAAATATAGCTAAAGCTACTCCACCAATATTGCCTGTTCCGATGGTTCCTGAAAGAGCTGTTGTTAGGGCCTGAAAAGGTGTTGTTTCACCTTCAGTACCAGGCTTCACATATTTACCAGATAGAATTCTCCAACCATGAGTAAAGTATTTTATTTGCGGAAAACCCAGGTAAATCGTAAAAAACATGCCTGTACCGATTAAAAAAGCTGGAAACCAATATTGATCAACTAACCAATAAGTTAGAAACTCTAAAATACCCGTAAAAGTTTCCATTATGATAAATGAGCATTTAATTCAGTAAACCCACCAATATATTTTCCATCCATCGTTATTTGCGGAAAAGTTCTAGCATTTGGAAAATTTTCTATTAACTCTTCTCTTGTGTAATCTATATCTATCATTAATTTCTCATAGTCTAAGTTTTTTAGCTTGCAAAGATTTACAGCTTTATCACAAAAAATACAATTGGGTTTTGACCAAATTTTAATCATAACGTTTAATTTATTTAATTTACTTTTGAATTGATACTTATCATACTTTATGTACATTAAAAATCTTATAAATATCTAAAAAAAATGGAACTATTAAAATCAGGCTCGGGTCATTACTACTTTACAGAAGGACAAGGAGACCCAATAGTTTTTTTACATGGATTTCCGGATTGTCCAGAAAACTATAAAGATCAGTTGTCTTTTTTTGCGTCTAAAGGATATCAGGCTTTTGTTCCTTACATGCCAGGCTATCATCCAGAAGATAAAGAACTAGACACTTATCAATCCGTTCGAATTGCAGAGAATATGATTGAATTCATTGAAAGTGTAACCGATCAAAAAATATGCTTATTTGGTCATGATTGGGGTTCAAGTGTTTCTTATGCAGTTGCCGGTTTAAGACCAGACTTAGTTAGTAAACTAATTTCAGTCTCTGTACCTCACGGAATAAGTGTAGGCACTTCTTTTTTAAGTGACGCTGAGCAGCAAAGAAAATCTTGGTACATGTTTTTCTTCCAACTAGAGATAGCTGAAGCAGCAGTTAGCTTTAATAATTTTAATTTCATCGACAGGCTTTGGTCAGATTGGTCTCCTAATTGGCCTGAATATAAAGAATATGCAAAAACCACTATAGATGTGCTCTCTAAAGATTCTGTTTTATCAAAAGCTCTTGCCTACTATCGTTGTACTTTCCAACCTGGATTGCAAAACGAAAGAATAAATGAATTAGCTAACAATTTATTAACTGAGAAAATATCTATGCCTTCTCTATATTTACATGGCGAAAATGATGGCTGCATAGGGCACTATTTATCAGAAGGCATGGAAAACTTTTTTGAAGATCTAGAAGTAAAGATTCTTCCAGATTGCGGTCACTTTTTACATTTAGAAAAGAAAGACCTAGTAAACAACTTGGTATTAGACTTTATTGACTAGAGATACCTAGCCCTCTTTCCCAAGCAACAAATAAAGACTGTAATTGATATTCTTTTCTGAGATTAGAATCACTACAAAATAGATTCCAAATTTCGTTAGTTTGCTTTAAAAGTTCGTGCAAATTAAAGATATCTGATTTTTCTCCTAAAAATCTTGTTATATTTTCACTGTCACTTAGAACTTCTGCAAATTCAGTAACTGATTCATGTTTAATAGCATCGATAAGAATATACGACATCCATTCTAGTTTTAAGGGAAGTGTTTCTAGTTCTTTGCTCCATTGTTCAGAAATACTAACTATGTGTTTACCTGACTTTATAATGCC
>CAYLUE010000073.1:0-5875 GCA_964386795.1 uncultured bacterium | reverse complement strand
TTATGGGACCCTGGCCATGGTATATCTTTGTTGCGGAATTTGTAGCATTGTTGCATTTTATTATTGTATATATGTTGTATAAATTTTTTAGTAATTATTCTAAGTTAACAAATCAATGAGAGCGATATTATCTATACTATTATTTTCTACTCTATTTTCTCAGGTAATTGAAAAACAAAATAAACTACTATGGGATGGTACTGATTGGATCAATATTGAGAAAAAATCTATAGGCGGCGACAGAAGTACCTATCAAATTAAGTCAGCCTATATTAGTGGATTATTAGATGGAAGACTATACTATTATCTAAAAGCATGGACAGAAAAACAAGAATTTGCTGATAGCTTATATAGCGATCGATTGGATTACTTGACTAGCCGGGAGATAATCAGACAGTTAGATCGATTCTATGATGATAGATTAATGGTTTATGTTCCAGTTGTTTCTGCGATAATCATTGTCCATATGGAGGCTGAGCAAGTTTCAAAAAAAGTAATTGATTTATATGTTGATCAAACAAAATTTTGGATCAATCAACTAACGCTTGATATGGAAGAAGAGGGGATGCGCAATCTGCTTAAACAGAAACAAGATAAATACAGTAAACGCTATAAGCACAATTAATTTTTCTATTACTATATTTTATGAAGAAAAGCAATTTTCAAAATCTAATAAAAAAATTAGATCAGCACTTTATTCCTAATCAAATTGGATATGATCAGAATGAGTGTTTAATTGTAGGAAAAATTTGCGATCAATCATCCGAAGAAATGATTGGAAGAATTTTAAGTAAAGAAAATCTTAATTATTCTATAAAGCACCAAAATGCTAAAACCTACCTAAGGCTATCTTACACTGAAAAGGATATCCTAATTAAAATTCCAAAAATTTCAAAAACGCATTGGGCCCTTTTTTATTTAACGGTATTCACTACTTTGCTAGCTGGGGCGCTAATGCAGGGTGCCAATATCGTATTAAATCCTTTATCAATATTAAAGGGAGTACCTTTTTCATTAACACTTTTACTTATTTTAGGCACTCATGAGTTTGGGCATTATTATTTTGCTCAAAAACATAACGTTGACGCATCATTGCCTTATTTTATACCTGCCCCCCCATTTATCTTTTTAATTGGCACTTTTGGAGCATTTATAAAGATTAAATCTGCAATAAAAAATAGAGAGGCATTGTTACAAATAGGTGCCGCAGGGCCTATAGCAGGGTTTGTTATTGCTGTTCCCTCTTTATTAATTGGGTTAAATCTCTCTGCTGTTTTTGAAAAAACTACTAGCGCAAGCGCTCTAATTCTTGGGGATTCAATACTAATGAAGATCTTGATTATGATTACCCATCCTAATTTGACTGAAGCTCAGGATGTAATGCTCCACCCAATAGCATTTGCAGGATGGATTGGCTTGCTAGTAACAATGCTTAATCTACTGCCAATTGGACAGCTAGACGGTGGTCACATTGCATATGCTATGTTTGGGGAAAAACAGCAACTTATTGGAAGAATTACATTGATCGCGCTTGTGCCTCTCAGTTTTATATCTCTGAATTGGTTAGTATGGGGCTTATTAATCTTTTTTCTTATGCGGTCTACAACACCCCCTCCAATTAATGATTTTGATAAGCCTTTGTCAAAAGACAATAAGATGATAGGCTACCTATGTTTAATGATATTTATTTTATGTTTTATACCTGCTCCATTTAAGTTTTGAAAAAATTCCTATATTTCATATTATTTATCAATATAGTTTTTTCGCAAGTACGTATAGGAGAATTTCAATCGATACCCTCTTTTGTTAATATCCAAGATATTGCGCTATCAAAAGATGCAATATTATATGTTTCAAATTCTGGATTTATAGAATATAAAAACAAAGAACAATCCTTTAATATTATATCTATTGATCAAGGGCTTGCTTTTAATGAATTGAATAAAATTTATGCAGACTTTAATGGTAATTATTGGATAGGATCAAATAAAGGAATACAGGTCTGGAGTGCTAATGAAAAAAAACTTAAGGAAAAGTTTGACCTAGATATAGAGCAAGTATCAGGTTTTATAGATTATAATAATTTGATTTATGCCTCTGCAAAGTTAAACGGGGAATGGGGATTGATTGAATTCAAATATATTGATGATAAAATCTACTATAGGGATTTTTATAGTCGAAGTGACATAAGTAATATTTCAAACATTACTGTTTTTAATGATGATATTTATATTTTGTCATCAAAAAGAATTTTATCAGGAAATCCATTTAATGAGCATATTTCATACTGGGAAAATCCTATGCCTGATTTAAGCGATGACATAATTGATTTTTCATCTGATGAAAATAACCTTTTTGTTTTAACGAATAGCGCCATACATCAATTATTTCGAGATAAACCTATCGAAGTTTTTATAAATAATAATTCTAACCTAGGCTCTATTAAGCGTATATCTATTTTAGATAATAATCTATATGCTATTTCTGATTCCTCAATTTTTCGAATAAGCAAAAATCAATTAACCACCCTTTATCAGGACTCAAGTTTAAATTTTGCTGATATAGAAAGTGATAAAGATAATCTATGGCTTGCCACAGATTATGGATTAGGGCAATTCCGGGATGGTGCATATGAAAATTTGTTATTTAATCAACCATTTATCAGTAGCCCTGACATTGTAGAGATTTCTGATCGCAGTCAATTAATATTGGCCAATAGCAAAGGAGTCTCTTTATCTGGTTGGGTAAATTATTCCACACAAACTCTCCCTAAAGATATATCTATTGATTTTATGTTATCTAACATAGAATTAGATTTTGGTGAAAAAATATCTAAATCAATTTTCCATAATAATACATTATTTGTAAGCTTGATTAATTCTCAATCAGCCGGAATACTTTCTTTTGAAATTTCAAACAATAGATTAAATCTAATTAAAAGATATTTTTCCCATGATAATCAAAATAGTATTTTATCTCAATATGTTATTAATGATATGGCAATAGATAATCAAGATAATCTTTGGGCCACGTCTTCCGGTAAGCAAGATTATCCTTTGAGCGTTTTTAATGATATTCAATCGCGACATTTTGCTTTTGATTCACCTCAAAACTCGATAATAACTGGCGGAGGTTCTATTGCTATTGATAATTACAATAGAGTGTGGATTGCGTCTTTAAATGACATGCTTATGTATCATTATTCTGGTAATGTTATGGATCCCCAAAATGAGAATTGGATTAGCCAGTCCATAGTCCCTGGATTAAATCGCTCTCCTATCACTATTGGTGTTTCAAAAAATAATATTTTATGGATTTTAACAGAGTATGGCCTAATATATAAAGAATTAAGAGCCTCTAATTCAGAACCAGTTGCAAGAACGGGCCCTATTACTAGCAATGGAAATATAACACCTTATTTCTCCAATATTCCATTTGATGAAAATTCTATAATTAGATTTGACCCCCAGGGAAATATATGGGTCACTTCAAAGTCTAATGGCATTTTTGTTCTAGACATTAATCGCGAATATTGGCCTAATATTGATGGAATTAATAGCTCAAATAGTAAATTAATTTCAAATGAAGTTATGGATATCAAATTTAGTGCAGATAAAGGATTGGCTTATATTGCTACAAAGCTAGGGGTAAGTAAATTCAAAATTCCATTTGCTTCAGCAATTAAAAAGACTAATCAGATTGATTTATTCCCTAGTCCTTATAGAATACCATCTCAATACCCCTTGACAATAGATGGGGTTCCTGAGAAAAGTTCTATTCAAATAATGACTTTGAATGGGACAATAGTTGCAACAATCGAAGCAAATCAAATTAATGGCTACCAAGCTTTCTGGAATGGACTTGATGATAATGGCAATTTTGTTGGCAGTGGCATTTATCTAATATTGATTATTAGCCAAAAACATAAAACAAGTATAATGAAAAAACTGGCAGTAATAAGAAATTGAATCCAATTACTAAAACAATCAGAGTTATAGTAGGAATTATATTAATTCTAATTGGATTGATAGGAGGATTGATTCCTATTTTTCAAGGCTGGATCTTTGGACTACCAGGTCTGATGCTCCTGGGAAGCGTTTTTCCATCTGTCAAAAGAATGACACGAAAAATTGTCAATAAGGCTAGAAAGAAAATCAATCGCTAGAGCTTAACTAGCGCTCTAATTCTTATTTATTTTTCGATACTGCTTTATATAGCCAAACAATCATTCCAGCGAATAATACAGGGCCTAACCAATTGAATTCACCCAATTTTGGCCACCAATCTTTATTTCCTGATAGGAAAATAGGTACAGCAACAAGTATACCCATTAGCGCTTCTCCCGTAATAAACCCAGAAGACATAAGAAGACCTTTTTTCTCTGAATTTTCAGTGCCACCAGCTGTTTTACCAAGGTGACTGACCATACCTCCAATGAAAATAGGAACTGTCAATGTAATGGGAAGATAGATTCCAACAGCTACAGCCAAAACTGGTACGCGAAAATCAGATCCAACTTTTTCTTGTCTAAGGTCTATAAGGATTAAAGCTATAGCAAGTAAACCACCAATATAAACAAACATCCAGGGTAAATTTCCAGTAAAGACACCATCAGCAACTGATTTCATTAATGTTGCCTGAGGAGCTGAAAGGGTAGGCGAACCAATGGTATATGCGGTATGCAAAATATCAAGCACTAGCCCAAGTACAATAGCAGATGATATAGTACCTACTATTTGCATTACTTGTTGCTTCCATGGCGTTGCACCAACCAGTTGTCCCGCTTTCAAATCTTGAAGATTATCACCTCCAATAGCCGCAGCGCAACAGACTACCGCACCTACCATAATTGCGCTTGCAGCACCCGTACCAGAACCTGTACCTAAGAGCGCAAGTAATAGTATTGAGGTAAATAATATCGTTGCAATTGTGACTCCAGAAATAGGATTATTGGAAGAACCAACTACGCCAGCCATATACGCTGCTACCGCTGAAAAAAGGAACCCAAATACCATCATCACAACAGTCAAAAGTGCGGCTATGGGAAGCGAATCAACTATGCCAACGTAGAGCAAAAAAACAGGAACTAATAAGGCCAAAAGAGCAATTCCTACATAATTGATTGGCATATCTTTCTCTTCAGTTGGGATATTTTCATTCGATGCATTATTTTTTAAAGCATCAAGACTTGCCCTAATACCTTCAATAAGGGGTTTGAATAGCTTAATTAAAGACCAGACACCCCCAACGACCATAGCGCCTACACCTAAATACCTTATTTTTGTTGTCCAAATATTGAATGCGGCATCAAGAGGGTCTCCTTGAAAGCCAACCATTGCGGAATAAATTGGAATTGCAAATGCCCATGAAATCAAACCACCGGCTACTACTAAAATTCCAATATTTCTACCAACAATATATCCGACTGAAATTAGAGCTGGAGATAAATCTGTTCCAATTCCAAAAATTGAACCCCCTATTGCACGAGCGCCAGCTGCCTCAACATGCCACATACCAAAGCCTTGCTGGAACAATTTCATTAAACCTCCAGCCAGACTTGTTAGTGCAATTGTTCCAAGTCCGCCACTATTTTCAGTAGACTTTCCCTGCTTGGCTTCATCGCCAGCTCTAAGCACTGCTGCAGTAGCAACACCTTCAGGGTAAGTTAGTTTAGCATTAATAATTAAGGCGCGTCTTAGTGGTACAGTAAACAGAACGCCAATTACACCTCCAATAGCTGCAATCTTAGCAACTTCAGCATAGTCAAATGAATCCCAATAGCCCAATAAAACTAAAGCCGGTATTGTAAAGATAACACCCGCAGCTAGAGACTCACCAGCCGATGCTGCAGTTTGAACAATATTATTTTCACGAA
>CAYLUE010000072.1:0-5943 GCA_964386795.1 uncultured bacterium | reverse complement strand
GCATAGATACCTTCATGTAAATTAATATCATTAGCTTTAGCTGCAGAGCGCATAGTATCATTCAAGTCATGACTGTAAGCTTCGCTCATGTCTACAAAGCGTTGATTACTTTCAGCGCCAAATAAGGGTGAAACACCAGTCATATTAATGTGATCAGTTATCAGCATTACACTTCCCGGAGTGGCATTAGAATTTAAACTTCCGGCAGCATTGGTGATGACTAAAGATTGACAACCCATAGCATTAAGGGTTTTAATAGCTACAGCCATTATGTCAGCTTTGCCTCTTTCATAATAGTGAGCTCGTCCTTGAAGAATTGCAATATCGGTACCACTAACTTGACCTAATAATAACTTACCTGCATGACCACCTACACCGGCGATAGGAAAGCCCGGCAAGTCATTGAAGTCAATACTGGCAAAAACCTCAACATGCTCACAAAATTGACCTAACCCAGAACCTAATATTAAGCCCACCTTAGGTGTAAAATCCTTTGCAGATTTGCTGATAACTTTAATACAGTCTTCAACCTGACTCATAACAAATGCTCTGGACCAAATGAATTAGGCAACAAGTCAGCAAGAAGCAAGCGTTGTTGAACGCCACTAGGGGAACACAAGATAACCTGCGTATCGATGTCAGAAAATTCTCGTATGCGTTGACGGCAGCCTCCACAGGGACAACCGCCTTGATCATTTTTACTCATAACATAAATCATTCTGATATTCTTTTCACCTCCCATCACCATTGATGAGATGGCTGCAGTTTCTGCACAGTGTCCTTCAGGATAGCTTGCATTCTCAACGTTACAGCCGCTATAAGTGTTTCCATTGTCAGTCACCACTAAAGCACCTACAGGGTAATTAGAGTAGGGCACATAAGCCTTATTCATAGCTTCTTTTACTAATGCAATATAGTTATCTTCATGCATACCTATAACTCCTTAATATAAGGTTCTCCAACTGCCTTAGGTGGTATTGCTCTTCCAATAAAACCAGCCAACAAGATGACGGTTAATAGGTAAGGAGTAGCCTCAATAAACTGCACTGGAACTTCACCAATACCGGGAATAATTACGCTTTGCAAGCGATCCTCTAAAGCTTTAAGAAAACTAAATAAAAAACACGCAGATAGAACTGTATATGGACGCCATTTTCCAAATATTAAAGCAGCCAAAGCAATAAATCCTGCTCCTGCAGTCATTTCTTTTGTGAACTGGGCGTTATGGGCTGTAGCAATATATGCGCCACCGATGCCACATAAAATTCCACCTATTAGTAATGCCTTATAGCGCAATCTTTCAACCGATAAACCCGCAGTATCTACAGCTTTAGGATTTTCACCCACAGCTCGTAGACGTAACCCGAATCGGGTCCGGTTAACAACCCACCAAACCAGTGGAACTATTAGAAGAGCTAAATAAACCAAAATGTTGTGACCACTAATCAGTTCTCTATATATATCTCCTAAAATTGGAATATAGTCAATAATATCAACACCTGGTAATGTAATAGAAAGAAATCTTTCATCATTTGCAAGAGCGGGTGTTTGTCCCCCTTGCTTGAACCATGCTAAACCCAAAACCATCGTCAGCCCTGATGCCATTATGTTGATAGCTACACCGCTCACAATTTGATTCCCTTTGTGGGTAATGGTGGCAAAGCCATGAATCATAGCAAAAATACTGGAGGCTAAAATCGCTGCACCCAAACCAATCCATGGTGAGCCAAATACTGAAGCTGCTGCTGCAGAAATAAAGGCTGCGATTAGCATTTTTCCTTCTAAGCCAATATCAACAACACCAGAACGTTCACTAAATAATCCTGCCATGGATGCAAATATGAGAGGTGTGCTGTACCTTAATGTGGCATCTAAAGTATTTAATAGAAATTCATTCATTCGCTTGCCTCTATAGGAGCTAAAAAGCGAACCAACCGGGGTTTATATATATACTCCAAGGCACCACAAAAAAGTATCACTAAACCCTGCATAACAACCACTATATGTCGAGAAACGTTTGGTAGCTCAAAGGCTAGCTCCATCCCGCCTTGATAGAGCATGCCAAACAATAATGCAGCCACTAGGATGCCTGCTGGATGGTTTCGACCCATTAATGCCACTGCTATACCACCAAACCCGTAGCCATATTGGAAATCCAACATAAGACGATGCTGATAACCTAACAGCTCATTCACAGCGACTAAGCCTGCTAAGGCTCCAGAAATACACATAGTTAGGATAATAACTTTTTTCGGTTTAATTCCACCATAAACTGCTGCAGTAGTGTTTTTTCCTGTGGCACGTATAGCGTAACCCCAACGAGTATGCCAAAGGAAAATCCACACCAATAGTGAGAAAAGTAACGCCAGCACTATTGATAAATTTAAAGGTGAAGGGGCTATCTTGTAACCTATTCCAGCGAAAATGTCATGAATAAATGGTAACCATGCTGTTTCAGGAAACATTTTGCTTTGAGGGTTCATTTGTCCAACTTCACGTAGTACGTGAACACACATATAGACCATCAATGCGGAAGCTATGAAATTAAACATGATCGTGGTGATGACTATATGACTTCCTCTATAAGCTTGGAGGTACCCTGGCACGATAGCCCACAATGCGCCAAATAGTAAACTACCCATAATACTTGCAGGGATAACAACCCAAGGACTTATACTCGGATCAAAAGCTAAGACTGCCAGAGCAACACCGAGTCCACCAACATAGGCCTGTCCTTCTCCACCAATATTGAATAACCCTGCATGAAATGCAACAGCAACAGCTAAACCGGTAAAAACAAAGTTGGTAGCGTAATACAGAGTGTAACCAACCCCTTCTTCATAACCAAGAGTGCCGTGAATAACAATTTTGGCAGCTTCAATAGGGTCCACATTAATAAACACAAAAACGATAGCGATGGCAGCAAATGCAGTTAAGACATTAAGTAGTGGCAACATTAGACCATTAATCCAGGCTAGACGAGTATCACGAGTCATGACTGTACCTCTTGGTTTTTTTCTGATGAAGTCAGTGCGTTGGCCATCATTAAGCCTAAGGTTCGTTCTTCGGCATCTCTCGCATCCACATTGCCGGTAATTTGTCCATCACACATCACAATGATACGATCACTGAGCGACATAATTTCTTCTAACTCAACAGAAACTAGAACAACAGCTTTACCTGCATCTCGCATAGCAATAATTCTCTTACGAATAAATTCAATGGCACCGATGTCGACTCCACGGGTCGGCTGACCAATAATTAAGACTTCAGGATCGCGTTCGAATTCTCGAGCTACAATGAGCTTTTGTTGGTTACCACCCGAAAAATTAGATGATTTTAGATTAGGGTCTGCTGGACGCACATCAAAAGAAGACATTAAGGATTCACAGTTTTTCTTTACTAATGCTTTTTTAAGTAATAATCCTTGATTGAGATGTTCGTCATTGTGATAGCCAAGGAGTGCTGATTCACTAGCACTAAATTCAGTAATCAAACCCATCCTTTGACGATCTTCTGGTACATGCGCTATACCCAATTCACGCAATATTCTGGGTCCAAGATGATTATCAGAAGTTATGATTTTACCAAAGACTTCAATACTACCTCTAGTCAAAGGCAAAATACCAGTCAAAGCTTTCAATAGTGTTCCTTGACCATTTCCGGTAACACCGGCAATCCCAAGAACTTCACCAGAACAGACTTCAAAATTGATATCTGAAACACGTTCAATACCTTGTTCGTTTGAGACATGTAGGTTTTTTACTTTCAGTACTGGTGAACCACTTTTTGATTCTGATTTATCTATATTTAGCAACACTTTTCGGCCGATCATTAATTCGGCTAGCTCTTCAGAACTGGTTTCATTTGTTTGTCGATGTGCTACCATTTTTCCATCACGCATGACTGAAACCTGGTCTGTGATGCTCATAATTTCGCGGAGCTTATGAGTAATTAAAATGATGGTTACGCCTTGCTCTTTTAGTGCACTAAAGATACGAAAAAGTTCATCAGTTTCTTGAGGTGTTAGTACACCTGTGGGTTCATCTAAGATTAGAATCTTAGCGCCTTTATATAAACCCTTTAGAATTTCAACTCTTTGCAGTATCCCTACCGATAGCAATTCAACGGGTGTATCTAGATCTACTTCCAGACCATATTCAACACCAAGACGTGTAAGCTCTTTGCGAGCTTTTTCTAAGCTTTCTGAGATTAAGGCACCACCCTCTGTTCCCAAAATGACGTTTTCTAGTACAGTAAAGTTTTCAACTAGCATAAAGTGCTGATGAACCATACCAATACCCGCGTCGATAGATTGACGTGAGCTAGTAAATTTGCAGTCTTTCTCAAAGACTTTAATGTGCCCTGAATCTGCCTGATAAAAGCCGTATAAAATACTCATCAATGTTGATTTACCAGCGCCATTCTCGCCTACAATGCCATGGATAGTTCCAGTCTTAACAGTCAGAGATACTTTGTCATTGGCATGAACGGCACCAAAGTGTTTGTCTACATCGATTAGTTCAATAGCTATATGAGAATTGTCCATAGTTGTAATTCTAAACTAAATACAATAATATTTTATAGTCGTACATATAATACATCCGACCCTAAGGTCGGATGTATTAATGGATAAAAAAGTAGTACTTAGATTGGGCAGCTATTATCCGCCATGTAATCATGTACTACAATGTCACCAGCAATAATTGCGTCTCTGGCTTCATTTACACGTGCTTCCATTTCTGCAGTGATCATGTCACGGTTGTGCTCGTCTAGAGCCCAACCAACACCACCCTCAGCAAGTCCTAGAATTCTAAAGCCAGCTTCCCAAGTACCATTGTTTGCTGCATCATAGCTATCATAAGCGGCTTCTCCTACTCTCTTTAACATAGAGGTTAGCATAGTGCCAGGTTGCATCCAGTTCTGATTGGAGTCAACACCGATAGCCAGAACACCTGCATCAGCAGCGGCTTGATAGACGCCGGAACCTGTGCCACCTGCAGCTGCATAGACCACATCAGCTCCATTTTGGATCTGGGTACGGGTCAATTCACCACCTTTAGATGGATTACCAAATGCTGCGGGAGTTGAGCCTGTCATATTAGCAAGAACATTCATTGAGCTATCTTGCCAATTAACACCTTGTTTGTAGCCACACTCAAAGCGGCTAATCAAAGGAATATCCATACCACCGACAAAACCTACAGTGCCAGTCTCGGAATTCATAGCTGCCAACACACCGACAAGGAAGGAACCTTCATGCTCTTTATATAACACGTTCTGAACATTAGGTAATCCTACAACCATATCAATTAGAGTGAATTTTGTATCCGGATAAGCTTCAGCAGCGGCTTGTACCGCATTAGCCATGGCAAAACCAACAGCGACGATAGGTTCATATCCACGTGAAGCAAGCTTCTTCAAGCTTTGCTCTACTTGAGCAGCGTTTGTAGGCTCAAGTTCTGTAACAGCAATACCAGTATCATTCATATACTTAGTAATTCCTACAAATACAGCTTCATTGAAAGATTGGTCGTTCTTACCGGCGATGTCGTACACTACAGCAGGCCTAATATCAGCTTGTACTATAGATGCAGATAAGACAAATACGCCAGCCATCAAAGCCAGACTTGTTTTTTTAATTAGCCCACCTAATAGTGAGCGTTTCGTGTGTTTCATGTTTACTCTCCTTAGTTTGTATTATGTATTTTTATCTTACTTTTATAGTTATAAAAATTTCAGAAATCCTTCATTAAGAAAGACGGGTAAAAATTCTTCTGTGTTTAACTTGGGGTTTTGGAATTTTTAAACAAATACCCGAGTTTCAATCATTATATTCCTGTCTATAATTTTTTGGCAAAAAAATTATGTAAAAAATCATAAATTTTTAAATATTAGACTCAAAATATTGTATACAATAATTGTTAACAATATTGACTATTT
>CAYLUE010000071.1:0-6078 GCA_964386795.1 uncultured bacterium | reverse complement strand
AGCTTATTTTGAAGATAACCTTCTCTTTGTTCTTTTTTACTAAAATCAATACTCATAGAATTATTTCAAATTAACACTCTAAACTAAAAATAAGAACGTGAAATTAATAAAGTTTTTTTCTAATAAAATGAGATTTTATTTTTTCTTTTAAATTTTTTATTAAACGCTCTGTTAATTGGGTCATAAATTTTTCTCTGTAATGACAATGGAATCCTATCTTCAGTTTGCTGAATAATTAAATCATATTTACCAACATTTGACTCAGACCCTCTTCTAAAAATACTCCTACTAGCTGATATATGCACTTCAATTTTATCTGCAACTTGAATAAATACGACATAATCATATTTTCTTAAGGTTCTTCTAATTCTAATTGATTTTGTAGTTAAAGCAAAACTTTCTGGAGCGTAAATGTCTATGTCATAGTCAAGCGATAGTAATATTTGTCTACATTCATTTAATACGCTATCCTTTGGTAGATAATAATCATAATACCGAACCATTCTTGGATTAGTGGCACAAGAAAGGCTAATTATTGATACAAATAAAAGCTTGGTAAATATATTTAATGTCAGATTAATTAATATATTTCAAAAATTGAAGGCAACACTTCAGGTTCCGGAGCAGGTTTTGAAGAATGCATATAGTCTGGATTATAATAAACGAGTTTCAAAACGCTATAATTACCAGAGAAAATAGATAATTCTGTTTTCGGCATAAGAACCGATGAATTCAAATATAATTCTATCACGGCAGGATTTGCCTTCCAAGTTGATCTATAAAACGCATTGGAAAATTTTTGATCAAGTAAGTTTGAATAGGAGCTTGATACCCCAGATTCTTTATGATTAATTTTTGATGGAGGACCATAAACCTCAGAAATATTTTTTTCATGTCTTAGAAAATCTTGAATATGTTTTTCTACACGGTGAGTTTCGATATAAAAATCAATTTCAACTTTCCAAAATCCACTATCAGCAAAAAAATAATGAACCATCGCTGAATCAGGTCCTAGTTTTCCAGTGTAAGATTTAATTAACGTAAGACTATCTCCTGAATCCATTTGGGCAAAATTTGTAACTATGCCCATATTAAAGGAGCTACCCCATAAAAACCCCTTATAGCCAACATCTAGTGTTAAGGGGATGGATGGGTCAAGTACGGCAGGTTGCTGAGATTCTGCAGTCAATGCAGAAGATTGGTCTAAACTATCAACGCCAACGCTATCTACAGATTCACTTATTGATGAAACAGAAGTTGTATCCTCTTGAGACCAAGCGGTTTGTAATAATAATGTAATAAGTATCAGTCTTTTCATTGTCAATTGTTCGGTTTATTTATTAAGGCAAAATACAATTTCAATTTTCTGCTAGTCAAGCTCTATTGAATAACATTTCCAATTCGATTAAATCTTGGAAATCCAGTATTTAAATTTAGAGAAAACCATGAAAATAATGCTTCCCCTAATATATAATCGCGAGGAATAAAGCCCCAATACCTGGAGTCTAAGCTATCGTCTCTATTATCACCCATCGCCCAATAATAGTCTTTTTTGACTTCATAGGAGTCCATTTCAGATACAGGAATACCATTAATTAAAAAATTATCAGGATTAGGACGATTATTGATTTGCCAAGGAACTAGAAGGCTACCCCTTGGATAATATTGACTCGTTATATTTGAATATATCTTATTGGGGTTTGATCTTTTAAAAAACCAAAACATACTTTTTCTTCTAAATAGCTCATTAGGATCAGTCATTGTATATGGATATTCCTTGCCATCACTAATCAACATAACGCTATTCCCATCTAGCAACATAAGATGAATCAATAACTGTAAATTACTGCTTTCGATTTTTATACGGTCACCTTTTCGAGGCATTCTTAATTTTTTAAATTGATCTTTGTTGCCTTGACTTCCTAGAAATATATCATTTTGTGAATAAGTTTCTGCGAGCATATTTGGCATAACAAATTTCCCATTATTAGGTAATATATAGGGTTGACCATTGATATGAACAATCTTATCTCTAATTTCTAAAGTATCACCTGGTTCGGCAATACATCTTTTAACATATTTTTGTCGAGTATCGCGTGGAAATTTAAAAATGACAACATCTCCCCTTTTAGGTTCTTTAAAGGAGGGAAATTTCAAGGATGGAATATTAAAGGCTAAATCCATTACCCCTATGCGATCAGGTGTATTCATACCATAAACGAATCTATTACCAACTAAAAAGTCTCCTGTCATGATTGTATTTTCCATGCTTCCGGTTGGAACGATATACATTTCAAATATAGTCACTTTGATTGTTAATATGATTATGATCAGAATAAATAATGATTTGAATTCACTGATCATTTTATTAATTCTATTTTTCATACTACTAAATTACCTAATAAGATTATTTAACTTGAACCAATTATTTATTTCTTTATTCAATATTTTAAGCTGCTTTTTTTGATTGAGAATGCGATCATTGTAGTAAGTATTTTTTATCAAACTCTTGCTGGGTAAATTTGATTTTACTGGCTCAAAAGTCATTCGATGAATCAAAGAGGCTTTTTTATTTTTTAAAGCATTTATATGATTTTTTGTTCCGTATCCTTTGTTGTTTGAAAAATCATATTCCGGAAAAATTGGATCAACAAGCTTCATGAATCTATCTCTTGCTACTTTGGCAATAATTGAAGCTGCGCTAATTTGCTCTATCTTTTCATCTCCTTTAATTATTCCTTCAGACTTAATTTTTTCTGAAGGCAATGGAAAGCCATCTACTAATATTTTATTAGGAAAATTCTTTAAATTCATCAATGCTTTTTCCATGGAAACATAGGTAGCTTGCAAAATATTGATTCTATCTATCTTCCTACTTGAAACAACTCCTATACCTACATCTGAAACTGAAATTATTTCATCGAATAGCTCTTCTCGTAATTTTGGTGAAATTTTTTTTGAATCTTTTAAACCTTTAATAGAGTGATTATCTGGTAACACTACCGCAGCGCTCACTACGGGTCCAGCTAAAGGACCTCGTCCAGCCTCATCTATTCCACAAAGAATATTCATTATAAAATTTATGACAAAATAATCATGAATAAATTTACAATTTGATTGATTGACTATTTGATTAACAATTAATAATCTTAATGTATTAATTAATGCTAATCTACAGGTAATATATAAAATGAGTAAAAAAACTGGTGCAATAGTTTTCTTTGGTTTAATTATAATTCTCTTATCGACATTTGGGGTAAGTTTTTTTGAGGCAATATGGTCTTTCCCTAGATTCAGTCTGGTTCCGCTGATGGTAGTGGCTTTACTAGGCACTGGAATATTTACCACAATCTATCTTGGTTTTCCTCAAATAAAATATTTAAAACATGGATTAAAGGTTACTAGAGGTGACTATGACAATCCTGATGAGGCTGGTGATTTAAATCATTTTCAGGCATTAACAACTGCGCTTTCTGCAACTGTTGGTATAGGAAATATTGCCGGTGTTGCGACAGCTATATATTATGGTGGACCTGGGGCTTTATTCTGGATGTGGATTACTGCTTTTTTTGGTTCAGCTTTAAAATTTGCCGAATGTACGCTGGCTGTTGAATACCGGGAGTTTGATAGTAAAGGTATGACTGCTGGTGGTCCCATGTATACAATAGAAAAAGGATTAGGTAAACAGTGGAGATGGTTAGCAATAATATTTGCTGGATTTGCTATTATTTGTTCTTTTGCAACTGGAAACGCGATTCAATCATTTACATTATCCGATCAATTATATTCAGAAGTATCTCAAGTTGTTGGTACTGAACATTTCTTGACTATTAAACATCAACTAACCGATTGGTATAGCGTATCGATTCAGCAAATAATTAATGGTTTATTAATTGCTGGTATTGCCGCACTAGTTATACTTGGTGGCATCAAACGTATTGGAAGCGTTACTTCTTATTTAGCACCGATCATGGCTGCAATATATGTTAGCTCAGCTCTTCTAATATTATTGGCAAATATCACAGACGTCCCATCAAGCTTTGGGATGATTATTTCAATGGCATTTAATCCGCCAGCTGCTGTTGGAGGAGTTGCTGGAGGAACATTGATTCTATTTATGAATACATTGCTTTGGGGTGTTAAAAGAGGACTATATTCCAATGAGGCGGGTCAAGGTAGCGCGCCTATTGCTCACTCCACTGCTAAAACTGAATATCCAGTTCGAGAAGGAGTTGTGGCTCTCTTAGAACCTTTTATAGATACAATCATTATCTGCACCTTAACTGGGTTAACAATTATCTCCACTGGTGCCTGGCAACATACTGAATTCTATGTATCAAGAATTGATCCGTCATTTGCTGGTGAAATATTAAACGGCAGTCTTCTTACATCTCTAGCTTTTAAAGAAGGACTTTCATGGCTTATTCCATTTGGTGATAAAATCATAACTCTTGGTGTGTTGCTTTTTGCAATATCGACGGTAATTAGTTGGTCATTTTATGGTGACCGTGCTACGGAATACTTGTTTGGCGAAAAAGCAATCCCTATCTATAGAATTTTATATATCATATTTGTTTTTGTTGGCGCTATAGCTACACTTGAAGCGATGTGGGCTTTTGGGGATGCTGCATTAGGGTTTATGACTTTCCCAAATCTAATATCTATTATTATGCTATCTGGAGTACTTAAGAAGATGACAAATAATTATTTTGAAATGGAGCACACTGTATATAAAAAATAGCTATGAATGGGGCAGGTTGAATTAAATCTGCCCCCATTCTACATAAACATCATTAATTTGGTCCCAATGAAATCCCTTTCTAATTAAAAAATTATTTAACCTTTTTTTATCTTTATTATCTAAGGGTTTATTTTTAGTTATTTTCTTTTTTATTAGATGCGAAACTATAAGATCGTGAACATCATATTGATTATAGATTTCATCAACAACTTTTTCAATAACCTCATTATCAAGCGTATATTTAAATAATTCTGATTTTAGTAAAATTGGACCAATTTTTTTTATTTTAACTTTTTCCCTAGAAAATACACGAGCAAACTCTAAATCATTTAAATAATTCAACTTTAATAGGTATTTAATTACTGGATCTATCTCATCAGGTAAAAATGATTTATCTTGTAATCTTTTTTTTAATTCATTGACGCTACGCATTCTGTATGATAGTAATCTATATGAAGCATCTCTGGCTTCTTGTATCCTCATTTTTTTATCATATTTTTTAATATTATTTAAAGATACAATATCTCCTACTTTAAGTGGAGATAAAACAAAAGCGTCTTCAGGTATTCTAAAGACGCTTTTGTTATCTAAAGTTATGATGATTCGATCGCTATATCTTTTGGATCGTTTGATTTTTATAATCTTATGATTCACTCTTTTTCTTTGGTTTATCTTCTTCTACGCCAATGAATGCTTTGACTTTTTTTACAATCTCTTTTCTTTCTTTCTTATTATCGATTAGAAATTGTTTTGCATTTTCCCTGCCTTGTCCAATTTTATTATCTCCATATGAAAACCATGATCCCATCTTTTGAACAACTTCTGCTTTTAATGCCAAGTCTATAATATCACCTTCATAAGATATGCCTTGATTATACATGATATCAAACTCAGTTTGTTTGAATGGAGCTGCAACTTTATTTTTGACCACTTTTACTCTTGTTCGATTTCCAACAGCATCTTGACCATCCTTGATAGTGGTTACGCGACGTATTTCCATTCGTACAGAAGTATAAAATTTAAGAGCTCTTCCACCAGGCGTCGTCTCTGGATTACCGTAAACTACACCTATCTTTTCCCGTATTTGATTAATGAAAACTACTGCTGTGCCAGATTTACTTACCGTTCCGGTTAATTTACGCAGCGCTTGAGACATCAGTCTTGCTTGCAGACCCATATGAGAATCACCCATCTCTCCTTCAAGTTCCGCTCTGGGTACAAGTGCCGCTGCGGAATCAACAACAATAATATCTAGAGCCCCACTACGAACTAATGTTTCCGTTATCTCAAGAGCCTGTTCACCGTGATCAGGTTGCGATACAAGTAACTCTTTTATG
>CAYLUE010000070.1:2912-6115 GCA_964386795.1 uncultured bacterium | reverse complement strand
GGAGTGATCTTCGCAAAAGAAAAGCTGGTGATCTCTACCTGGGGCTATAATGGTGATAAGCTGAAAAAGTATGTTTATGCTCCATTCGAGAAAAAATATGATGTAGATATTGTGATTGAAACTGGAAATAATGCAGCAAGACTGAATAAACTTAAGTTGCGAAAAGGGAAAGGTACGGATCTTATTTATCTGGTAGAATCCTATACCATGGATGCAATAAAAGCCGGTATGATAGAAAGGATTGATCGAAATAACATTCCAAACATTTCAGAGATTTATCCGTTGGCTAGAGCCCCATTTGGAAATGATTACGGACCTGCATATACGGTTATGAGAGCGGGTATCATTTATGATACCAAACAGATAAGCGATCCTATAACATCATGGAATGATCTCTGGCGTAGTAACCTTGCTGGAAAAATATCTGTTCCGAACATTACAACTTCCGCTGGTCCAACCATCGTTTTGACGGCGGGACAGCATGTGAATGTAAATGCCTTTAATAAACCGGATCTCACCTTCAAGTCATTGAAGCAAATGAAAAATAATGTTCTGAAGACGTATAATCGTTCATCTAATCTAGCCAATATGTTTGCTCAAGGAGAAATCTCTGTGGGAGTGGCTCTTAATTTCATCATGAGCAGGGTCAAAAAAGCAGTACCAAGTGCTGTTTGGGTCGATCCAGTTGAAGGTTCATATGCCAGTATGAATACGATCAATGTTGTCAAAGGTTCTCCAAACAAAGAACTTGCGGAAAAATTTATCAATCACGTTTTGAGTGAAAAAATTCAGCGTGATATTGCTCTGGCTGGAGTAGACTCTCCTGTTAATGCTAACGTTAAGCTCTCTGCAAAAGCTACCGAAGGCCTTACTTATGGTAAAGATCTCATTGCAAGTTTTCAGGACGTTGATTGGGAATCCGTCAATGCAAACAAAAAAGAATGGATAAATAACTGGAACGAAATATTTTCCAATTGAGTTGGGAATATTTAATTGAATAACCGTCTCCACATTCTTTTAGTACTCCCGGGAGTGTTGCTGGTTGCAGCACTCCTTATTGCCCCCATTTTTTCCCTTTTTCTGGATACGATACCTGATTTAGAACATCCCTTTTCCCTTTACGAGGCATTCCTGGAAAAAGGTTTTCACAGGAAAATAATCATCAGAACTCTCAGGGTGGCATTAATCACAACTATTATTTGCGTAATTTTGGCTTATCCATGTGCATTTTTTATTGCAAGGTATGCCGGACGTTTAAAGGCAGTATTGATCGTTATTGCAGTTTTTCCGCTTCTTTTGAGCCCAGTAGTTCGGTCCTTTGCCTGGATGGCTATTCTAGGAAAGAACGGATTCGTAAACGATCTGCTACTGTTTTTTAGAATCATTCAAGAACCTATGCAGATGCTTTATACAGAGGGAGCAGTTATTGTTGGTTTGACCTATCTGTTCCTACCTTTGATGATTCTTCCTCTAGTTGGAGTAATAGAGAACATTGAGGAAGACTTGTTGGATTCTGCAAAAAGCCTTGGTGCCAAAGGTAACAGTGTTTTTTTTCAAATAATTCTTCCTCTCAGTGCCTCTGGACTGCTGGTAGGTTCCATCCTGGTTTTTACCGGCAGTCTGACTGCATACACGACTCCCAGGTTGCTTGGTGGAGATCAGGCGATGACTCTATCAACACTTATTTATCAGAATGCAATGACTTTGTTTGAATGGGATGCGGCTTCTGTTATCGCCATCATAATGATTACATCAACAATTCTGGTGATGAAAATTATCGGATCATTGGCAACACATATGAACCCAGACGTATGAAAAGAAGTGGTACAGTTTTAATTCTTTCGATCCTGCTGGTATACATTTTTTTGATAGGTCCATTGGTGATCATCGGTTTTTCTGCTTTCAATGAAAGTGAGTTTCTTGATTTTCCTCCAAAAGTATATTCATTTCGCTGGTTTTTCAGAATTTTCGAAAGTGACATGTTTCTCTCTGCCTTCCAAACTTCTCTGCTAATTTCAGTGTTGGGTGCGACAGGAGCATTGCTGTTAGGTTTGCCTGCAGCCTATTCGTTATCGCGTACGAGAGCAAAGTGGCGTCGGTCCGTGCTATCGCTTTTCATGTCTCCGGTTATTGTACCCGGGGTTGTTCTAGGTTTTGCATTGCTCAAGCATGTCGTAATAGCATTGGATATAGAGGTGTGGACCGGGATGGTAATGGGACACATGCTGATCATGATACCCTATGTAATCAGGGTCATTGTTTCCAGTCTCTCCAATGTACCAATTGAAATTGAGGAAGCTGCAGTGAGTCTTGGTTGTTCCAACACACATGCATTCTTAATGGTAGTGCTGCCAAATATCCGGTCCGGGATTCTTGCTGCCTGCCTGCTGGCATTTATTACGTCATTAAACGATGTACCAGTTACGATTTTTCTGACCGGACCTGGAGTAACTACTCTACCGATTCAGATGCTGAGTTATGTGGAATATTATTTTGACCCCACGGTTTCTGCTCTCTCAGTGTTACTGATGCTTTTGACTGTGACGATCATGATTGTCATAGAATCAACAATGGGCTTAAGTTTTTTTACCAAAAAATGAAATGGAATTTCTTAAACTGCAAAATTTGACGGCAGCCTACGATCAGGAGATTGTCCTGAAAAAAATGAATCTTGAAGTGAAACAAGGAGAACTTCTTTCCTTGCTGGGTTCCAGCGGTTGTGGCAAGACAACCACTTTGAGAATTGTCTCAGGATTTCTTAAACAGCGTGAGGGATCAGTTTTTCTTGAGGGCAAGGAAATAAGCAAAACACATCCAAGTGAAAGAGGGTTTGGTTACGTTTTTCAGAATTACGCTCTTTTTCCACATTTAAACGTTGAAGATAATGTGGGTTTTGGCCTAAAACAGCGAAAGGTCGGACGAGAAGATATCAATAAAAAGGTTGCTAAAATGCTGGAACTGGTTGACCTTAAAGCTTTTGCGGGTAAACGTCCGCTGGAGTTGTCCGGAGGTCAAAGGCAAAGGGTGGCTTTGGCACGAGCAATGGCGATAAGTCCAAGACTGTTGCTGATGGATGAACCATTGAGTAACCTGGATGCTGCCTTGAGAGTCAAAATGCGGATAGAAATTCGTAGGATCCAACAGGATCATAATATTACAGCACTTTATGTAACCCATGACCAGGAAGAATGTTTTTCTATCTC
>CAYLUE010000070.1:0-2812 GCA_964386795.1 uncultured bacterium | reverse complement strand
CCCGGAAAAGTGAAAGTCGCAACTTACCTTGGAAAAGGATATCGGCATTTGGTAGAAACAGAACTAGGTGAACTAATTGCTGACACCAAAGACGAATTGTTTACCGCTCATACAAATGTAATTGTGATACCCAAATCAGATTCAATGATTCTACTTTCTAGAAATAATGACTAAATCTAAAACAGTCATTTTTAATGCAAATCTCATTACAATGGATGATGAGAACAAGGTTATTGACAACGGTTATATTGTATTTGTAGATGGACTAATACATGCTCTTGGTGCAGGAGACCCTGAAATGGATGAGTACACTGATTCTTTAGATGCAAACGGAGGACTGGTGACTCCTGGACTAATAAATTGTCATACTCATGCCCCGATGTCATTGTTCCGCGGCCTTGGGGATGATGAGCCTGACCGGCTACAGCGTTATATATTTCCTCTTGAAGCAAAACACGTTTCTCCTGAATTTGTCAGAAAAGGCACAGCATTGTCCTGTGTTGAAATGCTTTTGGGTGGCACAACTTGCTTTGCGGACATGTATTTTTTTGAAGAGGAAGTTGCGGCAACCGCCTCAGAACTTGGTATTCGAGTGCTCGCCGGACAAACCCTGATGAATCGAACTGCTCCGGATGCAGCAACGATAGAAGATGCTTATACAAGAGCAATTAATTTCTGTAAAGATTGGAGCTTAGATGATCTCGTTACTCCCTGTCTGGCACCACACGCGCCCTATTCACTGGATACAAAACAACTTAAGCATGTTAAGAATGTCGCCAATGATTTAGGTGTTAAAATACAAATGCATGTTGCTGAAAGTCAATTTGAGATGCAGCATTTACAGAAAATAAATCAGTCAAGTTCTATAAAATATCTAGATTCAATTGGTTTATTGGATAATCAATTTCTTGCTGCTCACTGCATTCATCTTGACAGAAACGATATCAAACTGCTTGCTGAACGTAAATGCGGAGTTTCGCACAACCCGATAGCTAATGCTAAGGGTGCGCACGGAACATGTCCTGTGTTTGAACTGCTTAAGGAAGAGGTTGAGGTTGGCCTAGGGACAGATAGTGCTATGAGCGGCAATAGCCTAGATCTTTTCAGACAAATGTCCTTAACGGCACCTTTACAGAGACTTCGAAAGAATGACCGGACAGTTCTTGTTGCAAGGGATATTTTCAGAATGGCAACCATTGGAGGAGCAAAGGTGCTGGGTATGGGTGAACAGACAGGAAGTCTTGAAGTAGGTAAATGGTCTGATGTTGTTATTTTTGATGCTGAATCTATCAGACACACCCCCCTGCATGATCCATATGCAACACTGGTTTATTCTCTGCAGGCTGCGGATGTCAAAGATGTTTTTGTAGGGGGTAGACGGGTTGTGGAAGAAAAAAAGATTACACTTGCAGACTCAGATCTTATTCGCGAACAGGGAGTCAATTTCATTGCAGGCTGGTAGTTATTTCCAGCTTAGATCTCAGAATATCAAATTCCTTTAACCACTCAATTCTCCACCTCTTTTTATCGCTTTCATCGACAAATGCTCCGTTGATGGAATTAATAATAAATTGTCTTATATCATTCAAATCATAGCCAAACAGCTCAACCATGTCGATATAGGCTTTTCCTGGATCAGTATGATGTAGTGGCGGGTCATCAGAATTTGGAAATATGCACAAACCTCTTCGGGCCATCGTAGCAATTGGATGTAACTTTGAGATTGTTTCAGGTTTAAGAGTTCTGCCATAGTATGAATTTGTAGGAACTACTGTAAACACAATTTGCTCTTCGGCACATCTTTTTAGCAGTTCCGGATTGTCAATTATGGTGTATCCATGGTCAATGCGTTCGCACTTCAATAAATCCAGTGCGGTTTCAACATTTCTCCATGGCTCTCCGAATTCCCCTGCATGTGCAGTCAGGTGAAGACCCCCCTCTCCTGCAGTCCGGTATGCCTTCCAAAATTTTTCCGGAGGATGTCCTGTTTCCAAAAAGTCCATACCCAATCCGATAACTTCATCGCATGGATTATTCAGTACCTCTTGCACCATTTCTAGTCCCAGTTGACTCGACTCTTCACGATTGATAGAAGGCAGAAGACGGCCCATGATCCCGAAGTCTTCTTCAGCTTCTTGCAATCCGCCGATAATATTGTCAACTACCGTTTTGTAATCTAATCCAACTATTTCATGATGATCTGTCGGGTTCCAGAAAATCTCTCGATAACGAACTCCATTTTCTGCAGCTTCACGCATTGTCTCATAAACAACCAAGGCAAAATCTTCAGGATCCCGCATTACACTTACCGCAATTTTCAGCATAGGCAGGATACTCTTGAACTCACTACGATCATAAAGATCTTCAATCCTGTCAAATGATGGTAGTTTGACAGCATGTTTACGGGACAGTTTCTGAAGAGTTTTCGGGAAAACTGTTCCAGTTAAGTGAACGTGCAATTCTGCTTTGGGAATTTTTCTGAGGAATTCATGGAGATTCATGATTCAAATTACTTGTTAATTTAAACTGTGATTATTATTCGAATATCAAAACCGGGACGCGATATTCTGAGACTTTCCAGGAGGTATTCAAAAGAGTTAAGATAATGAATGATGATTCTATCTGTTATTCAATAATGCTGCAGCGGAACGGCTTTGCTCCCAGTTGATAGTTTTCACCTTTTTGCAGTGCAGGTTAACTTTTTCAGACCAACCTATACTGTACTCAATAAACCAAGGCGAATCTTTTCTATTTTAGTACTTTCTTAAAGATTAACCAATTGAATGTGTTTAAAGCTATAGTTGTTTAGCCA
>CAYLUE010000069.1:0-6134 GCA_964386795.1 uncultured bacterium | reverse complement strand
ATACTTGACCGTATTCTTGATATTCTGAGGCAGATATTACTTTTAATAGTAAAGACTTTCCTGCCTCATTATCCCCGATAATTGCAACTAACGATCCTCTCTCAATACCAAAATTGAGTCCAGCTAGGATAGTTTTATCATCTATTAATTTTCCTACTTTTTTTAGGGTAATACTCGCTTCCATCAATGAGCCTCATACCATGATTTTCCATGACCACTATCAACCTCAATTGGAACAGATAAAGGCAATGCATTGACCATCTTTTCCACAACTAAATCTTTTAGCAATTCTAATTCATCCCTTGGAGCTTCAAACACCAGCTCATCATGAATTTGTAGAAGCATTTTAGATTTCATTGATTCGGAATTGATATGTTTTGAAATTGTAATCATTGCTAATTTTATCATTTCTGCACTCGTACCTTGTATGGGCATATTTATCGCCATTCTTTTTGCTGCTTCTCGATGTAGGTGGTTGCTGCTATCGATATCCCAGACTGGTCGCTTGCGACCCAATAAAGTCTCAACATGACGTTTATCCCTAGCGGTCTCTATAATTGATTCAACATAGTTTTTTATACCAGAATATCTAGAAAAGTACGTTTCAATTAATGCTTTTGCTTCTTTTTGTGTAATACTTAATTCCTGACTCATACGAAAAGGTCCTGCGCCATACAATAAACCAAAATTAACAATTTTAGCAGTTCTTCTCATAGAAGGTTGTACATTATCTATGGAAACGTCAAAAACGTCAGCTGCGGTTCTGGTATGAATATCTTCACCTTTATTAAATGCGTCAACCAATGCCTTGTCTTGGCTCAAATGAGCCATTATTCTTAGTTCAATTTGAGAATAATCAGCGGAAAAGATTACCCAATCATTATCTTTTGATCTAAATGCCTTTCTAATCTCACGACCTTCATCGGTCCTGATTGGAATATTTTGAAAGTTTGGATTACTAGAGGATAATCGCCCAGTTGCAGTTATGGTTTGATTAAAAGTTGAATGTATACGTCCACTTATAGGATTTATAAGCTCAGGTAGGGCATCTATATATGTATTTTTTAATTTATTTAGTTTTCTATATTCTAAAATCAACCCGGGTAAGACATGTTGACCTTTTAATTTTTCAAGGACATCTTCAGCCGTTGATCTTTTCTTAATCTCAGGTAATTCCTTAATATCAAATAATATCTTTGCTAACTGCTGAGTAGAGTTCACATTAAATTCATACCCTGCCTCAGAATATATATTTTTTACTAATTTATTTAATTTTTTCCCAAATTTACTTGACATCGATCTAAGTAGATCTGAATCAATAAACATTCCATGGTGCTCCATTTCAAGCAGAACCGAAATTAGGGGCATCTCAACATCATTGAAAAACTTGAATAAATTTTCCTCTTTTAGTTTCTTTTCAAATATATAAGTGAGTTGCAATGCAATATCTGCATCTTCAGCAGCATAAAAAGAGACTTTTTCAACATCGACCTCTGCCATCGATATTTGATTTCTACCCGTACCAATTAACTCTTCAATTGGTACCATCGGATAATTCAAATATTCCAGACTGAGATTGTCTAGCTTAAGGCTTCTAAATTCAGGTTTTAATAAATGAGCAGCAATCATTGTGTCAAATTGCATTCCATGGACCTTTAATCCATGTCGCAATAATATTAAAGCATCAAATTTTATATTTTGACCGGTTTTAGGAATTGAACTATTTTCCATCGCAGGTCTCATCAATTCAATAACTCTGCTAGTGTAATCATCAAAAAGAGAGTCTTCTCTTTCAGGATAATGCACGGGAATATAAACCCCCTTGTGCTCTTTGCATGAAAAAGAGAAACCAACAATATCGCAAGTCATTGGATTGACAGAGGTGGTTTCAATATCAAAAGAGAGCCATTTATTTTCTTTTATAGTTTCAAAGAATTGAACAATTTCTTCCTCTTTGAAAAGTGTTTTATAATCTTTTTTTGGTTTATCTTTTTTTACTGATATTTTATTATCATTTCCAAGAATCTGTTTTTGAAGAGTCTCAAATTCTAATTCTTGGAAAATCTCTGCCAATGATTCTTTTTTGATTGAATTTGTATTTAGAGATGAAAAGTCAATATCTATTTTCATCTTGGTATCAATCGTAACAAGCTCCTTACTTAGCACAGCTTCACTTCTTGCATTTAAAAGCCCTTCCCTGGCTCTTTTATTTTTGACTTGATCTGCATTATCAAGCGATGCCTCTAAAGACCCATATTCTTTAATTAGCTTTACAGCAGTTTTTTCACCAACACCAGGAACGCCGGGAACATTATCTGATGAATCGCCCATTAAGCCTAAAAGGTCAATTATTTTTTCTGGAGGAACTCCCCACCTATCGATAACGCCCGAACGATCATATATTTTTATATCAGCTTTCCTTCCTGATGGTGTATACAGGAAAATATTATCATTAATTAATTGCATAAAATCTTTATCACCGCTAACAATAAAAACTTCTAAATCCTCCTTAGATGCCATCGTTGCCAGAGTTCCTATAATGTCGTCCGCTTCAAAACCTGGCTCTTCAAGCATAGGAATATCCATAGATTCTAGAATTTTCGATAAATAAGGTAGTTGACTAATCATTTCATCAGGCATTTTCTCCCTAGTAGCTTTATAATCTGGATATCTATCATGCCGAAATGTTTTTTGAGATGAATCAAATGCTGCAATCATTAAATCAGGTTTTTCATTATTGATTAATTTCATTATTTGATTAATAAATCCAAATAAAGCGGAAGTATGCATGCCCTTGCTATTAATTAATGGGTTCCTAATCATTGCAAAATGTGCACGATAAAGTATGGCGTAACCATCAATGAGATATAAGCGCTTATTTTTAGTTTTATTTAGTGGCATTAGGTTATAAAGTTAAATGAAATTAGTGATTATAAATCCTTAATTATTAACAAATGAAAATAAAAATCATAAGCATTGGTAAAGTCAAAAATAATAACATTTTGCGCCTATGTAACGACTACCATGAAAGAATCAAGCATTCAGCTAAGATTGATGAAGTAATTTTTAAAAACAGCACTAAAGAATCAGAAAATAAAAAAATTATTTCCCATTTAATCAAGATTAAGGATTATAAATTTGGTTTAAGTCAAGAGGGTGAGAAAATTTCTTCAGAAGGTTTTGCAATGATGCTTTCCAAGGTGACTGATAAGTCATCTTGCTTCATCATTGGTGGATCGGATGGACTTAACAATCAAACAAAAAGTAATTGCGATAAAATAATTTCTTTATCTCCATTAACATTCACACATGAGATGGCAAAACTATTTTTGCTAGAACAGATATATAGATCGATTACAATTATTCAAAATAAACAATATCATAAATAGTTATTACAAACTGTATGAAATATTTATAAATGTATTTCTTGTAGCTCCTGGCCAATAAAACGCATTATAGCCATCATACTCATAGCTATAGCCATAGGTTGAGTATAGTCTATTTAAAACGTTATTTATTTGAAGAGACATCTTTAATGCATTCCATGAAAAATGTACCCCTAAATCAATAACGCCATAGCCCTTTATATATCCATCTTCAGAATTGATATTATCAATGTACATTCCACCAATTCTTTTTAGATGCACAAACAATAATAATTTTTCATTTAAATCATGATTGACTGATAAATTAAATAAGCTAGAGGGATTGTTTGGAAGAGAATTTCCATTGTTAAAGACATTCATCTGTATTGCCCCATTTATAGCGATCGTAGTCTTATTATTGATTTGAAAATAAGATTCATATTCAAATCCGCTATGTGTTGTTGAATCTGCTGAATAATAACTATACTCCCCTTCTTGATCTAGATTAATATTTTTTAATTGTTCATTTAAAAACAGAATCCTGTAACCATTGATCTTTGCAAAGCCATTATTGAAAGAAAAATTCATTCCTAATTCTAAATCAGAAACAACCTCGTTTGCAGCCATTACAGGCTGACTAAACATATCATCTGGGGTGATAATTTGATTATCAGCAGGCTCTTGTTGTGTCTTTCCTATATTCACAAACCAACTCAAAGAGTCGCTTATCTCCCATATCATGCCTATCCTTGGATTTAAGAAATTCCAATCAGCAGATAGATCGTGACCAACGGCATGCCCAATCTTATCTTGATTTAAATCCCAATGAATATTCTGATTTTGCAAATCAATCGATACTGCGAAAGGCTGGTTGATGGGAGACCAAAGAACTCTAGCAAACCCTGTTAAAATATTTTTCTTTCCAAGATACTGATAATACCTATACCAATTACTAGAATATTGAGCGCTAAGTTGAGGATCAGAAAATTGGGTAACCTCGCCGAAGTGATTACCTTCGTACATCCTAAATTCTCCACCAATATCAAATCGTACATCGCTGTTACTATAAGTAAGCATAGGTACGATACCGTAATAATTATTATCAATCCATTTACGTCTAAGCAAATTGGTTTTTCTGGATAATTCAACTTGATCATCATAAATATTATTAATATCTAAGTTATAGTTATAATAGTCTTGATCTTGTTTGAATACTTCATAATACCCTTTACCCAAAACTAAGTAACTGACATTTCTAAATGAGAAATTTTCATTAAACTTTGCAGTAGAATTCAATGAATAAATCTGCTGTAAAAAATCATCCGTATAAGCTTTATTACCTGTCCGTCTTTTATCAAGATTATCAATATCAGCTTTTGCAATTCCATCCCATGCTAACTGGGTGTTCTCAGATCCAATAATTGCTCTAAACTGATTCTTAATCATTTCTCCTCGATGTTCTAGCCCAAAAAAGATACCTCCTTGGGATGATCCATGTTCTTTTCTGTAACCATCTGAATCTATTGTTGACATTCGAAGCGCTAGGCTGATATTTTCACCAAAATCTTTTCCGGAAAGATATTTTAAGCGGTATTTTTTTGTGTTCCAATTGCCAAAGCCATGAGACAAATTAATTTCACGTGATTCACTATCAATTTGAGTTCTAACATTAATGGATCCACCAATCGAAGAAGACCCGTATAAACTGGTACCAATTCCTCGCTGTATTTGTATATCCTTAGTATCAGATAATAGATCTCCATGATCTACCCAATAGACTTGATGGCTCTCATTATCATTCATTGGAACTCCATCAAAAAGGACAGCAATCCTGCTTTGGTCAAAGCCTCGAATAGAGGCGTATGAATAACCTGTCCCGTTCCCGCTCTCACTATAAGCCCAAACACCCGGCTCCGTTGAAAGAACCATGGGAATATCTTGCACTGTATATTTGAGCTTAATCTCTTCTTTTGTTAGGTTTGAAAAGGATACGGGGGTTAGTCCTGAAATGGCTCTATATGCGCTCACATCAATAGAACTGCCAATCAATGAGGATGGTTGCATAATTACGACTAGATTAGCCCTAGCCTCCATTTTTACTGATTTATAACCTATATGGGAAAAAGATAAACTATCACCAGTGTTTGCAAAAAAATTGAACTTGCCACTTTGATTAGTAACCGTACCACTATTATTGAATACGATATTTACGTTTGATAAAGGAGATTGAGTTTGATCGTTTATCACAACGCCTGATACGGAAATGCTTTGTGACATTAAAAAAGAGAAGAAAAAAAATAAAGAAAGATAGAAATAAATAAATTTTTTCATAATTGAATTCCTACGCTGGTATTACCCAGATCAGGTACATCGGGTTTATTCTCAGCCATTATCACCTGCTTAAATAACAGCACCCCTTATATAAATAAATTAAAAAGATTATAAAATAGGTACAAAAAAAATAAAAATTTATTTCTATACTTGTTTAATCGATACGTATATCATATTTTTTTGAACATCTACTAGGATAAATATGTCAAATAATCAAAATTCAGAAATCACAATTAAAGCTGTTTTCCTTGGAATCATTCTTTCAATGATTTTAGCTGGCGCAAATGCATACTTAGGACTTTTTGCCGGAATGACCGTATCAGCATCTATTCCCGCTGCTGTGATTTCAATGGGCGTTCTCTCTCTATTTAAAAATTCAAATATTCGTGAAAATAATATTGTTCAAACTGCAGCATCGGCTGGTGAGTCTCTAGCTGC
>CAYLUE010000068.1:0-6271 GCA_964386795.1 uncultured bacterium | reverse complement strand
TGTTTAAATTTTAATATTGCTGATGAATATAATGGAAAATGCAATTTACGATTTGATGATACAAATCCCGTTGCAGAAGAAGAGGAGTACGTTCGTTCAATTCAAGAAGACGTTAGGTGGCTTGGTTTTGATTGGCAAGATCGCTTGTGCTTCGCCTCAGATTATTTTCAACAGATGTATGAATATTCGATTCAACTTATTGAAAAAGGGTCTGCATTTGTCTGCGATTTAGCATCTGAAGAAATTAAAAATACCAGAGGAACATTAAATAACCCCGGTAGTGAAAGTCCTTATAGAAATCGAAGTATTGATGAAAATTTAGATTTATTTAAACGAATGAGATCTGGTGAATTCGAGAATGGCGCTAAAACATTACGGGCAAAAATTGATATGGGCCATCCAAATATGAATATGCGAGACCCGGTTATCTATAGAATTTTACATGCCCACCATCATCGCACAAAAGATAAATGGTGTATTTATCCTATGTATGATTGGGCGCATGGCCTTGAAGATTCTATTGAAGGCGTTACGCATTCATTATGCTCATTAGAGTTTGAAAATCACCGGCCTTTGTATGATTGGTATTTAGATGAGTTAGGCGTTTACCATCCGCAACAAATTGAGTTTGCACGATTAAATCTCAGTTATACGATCATGTCTAAGCGCAAGCTAAAGACTTTAGTCGAAAATAATCACGTTGAAGGCTGGGATGATCCTAGAATGCCAACTATTTCTGGCTTTAGAAGAAGGGGATATACTCCAGAAGCAATTAGAAATTTCATGGAGGAGGTAGGGGTAGCAAAACGTGATAATGTTATGGATGTCGCAAAACTCGAAGCCTCATTGCGTTCAGACCTTAACCATCGCTCATTGCGTCGTATGGCAGTATTAAATCCACTTAAAGTTGTGATTACAAATTATCCTGAAGATAAGGAAGAATTTGTTATTGCAAAGAATAATCCTGAAAATGGATCCGCAGGCACAAGGGAGTTACCATTTTCTAGAGAGCTCTATATAGAAAAAAATGATTTTATGGAGGATCCTCCTAAAAAATTCTTTCGACTTTCACCGGGTAATGAAGTGCGATTTAAGTTTGCGTATTATATTAGATGCGATGAGGTGATTAAAGATGTAGATGGAAATATTACGGAGTTGCATTGCAGTTATGATAAAGATACAAAAGGTGGAAGATCGGAAGATGGCAGGAAAGTAAAGGGAACGATTCATTGGGTTTCTGCCAAGCATTGTGTCTCAGCAGAAGTACATTTGTACGATCGATTGTTTACATCTATCAGCCCAGATAGCGATGCGGATTATATTGATTCTATAAATCCAAATTCACTAGAAACTCTAACAGAATGTCTAGTTGAGCCAGATTTAGAGCATTTAGAAACCGCTATTCCTGTTCAGTTTGAAAGAACTGGTTATTTTTTCAAAGACAAACATTCAGATAAGGATTCACTTATCTTTAACAGAACAGTTGCGCTAAGAGATACCTGGTCAAAACGGTAAAACGTAAAATAAAAATTACATTGAGAATAGATTGAATTTCCTATAATTTGGGGGCTTATGCATTTATTATCTAAATACCTTCTTGTGCCATTGATGGGCATAACTCTTATTTTTGCTGTACCTCCAGCGCTTAATGTATATGTCATACCGTTTGATAATGCTAAGAGTGAACCTGCGCTAGGTTGGCTTTCAGATGCTTTTTCAGATATGGTAACGGCAAATTTATCAAACCAAAATAGAGTTTATGTAAAAAATCAATCTAACCTTGAAGAGGTGATGTCTAACCGTTCATTATTAATGCAACAAAAACCTGGAACAAAAAACTTTTTAGTTCTAGGTAAGTTTGAAAGATCACTTGATAAAATTGTGATATCTGTTCAATTAATAGATATTACATCCTGGGATGAGATCGATAGTAGAAAAGTGACCGGTTATTATAATAAAATTGATGATTTGAATTCATCGTTGACGGAAACGGTCAAAACAATGCTCTCTCCATATTTACCTAAACCTAGCAAAAGTCAATACCCTGCTTTAACTGAAGGTAAGGGAATGCAACAGCCTCCATCTTACGCGCAAAGCGCTATCAATGCAAGCTCTGCAATTGATGAAGCTATATTGGATCTTGAAAAGAAATTGGATGTAAGTATTGGAGCGCGCGGACAAACAGACCCTGATGCATCACAAGAAATTGAAGGGGAATGGGTGCTTGATATATCTCAAGATAACTATGAAAATGCAAAACCAGAGAATCAAATGAACACCTCCATGATGGTTGAGGTGCTTGGTAATTTAATGAGCAATCCTTATATGGTTAGTCTTGAAAAACCAAAATTCAACTATGATCCTCAAAATAAAAAAGAATTCCAAGTGTCGCTCCCTGTAAATTACAAGCTCAAAGGAAGTATCATTAAAGATATGCTGAGGTCGTTACCCTACTCAGGGTTGAAGCAAGATGGAAACCTCACTATATTTTATTTCAATAAAGATAAGTATAATTTTCCTCCAGATATTTCTGAAAAAATTCAATTAGGTAAGTATCGCTCAATCCCGGTAATTCAACTACAAAACTCATCAGGAGTCCCTCTCGCAATTCTGGTAGATTCACATGATAAGATTGTGCATGGCTTAAATAGCGATCGCGTTGTGTTTAAACCTTTTCGATCCTTTTCCCCGCTAATCGATTTTACGATTGGTGGATGGTCTATGCAGGTATCTTTAGAAACAGTTGATATTCCCGTTAAGTATGAATTTAAGATCGATGTAAACACTGCAAATAGTATCAGTAAGGTAAAATTAAAATTCATCCCTGAGAACGAATTGCATGCCTACTTAAGCACATTGCTCTAGTTATTAATTAAAAGCTAATGATAAAATATCTGTTCCTGGCATTATTTGCCTTTCTTTCAATTTCCTATAGTCAAAAAGTTCAACTCAACTTGAAGCTTCATCGTATTGATGGTAGAAAAATCTCTTTAAATCAATACCTATCAAAAGGTCCAACTCTTATCAATTTTTGGGCGACATGGTGTGGTCCTTGCAAAAAAGAAATGTTACACCTTGATAAATTAGCCTCCACTTATAAGGATGATGGATTTTCGGTCGTTTCTATCAGTATCGATACACAACGGAGCTTATCAGAAGTGAAGCGCTATGTGCGCTCTAAGGGCTATAAGTTTGATGTTTTTATTGACCCTAATCAGCAAATTTTTAAAAAATTAAATGGCAATATTATGCCGACAAATATTTTAGTTGATACAGATGGAACAGTTGCATGGATGCATTACGGCTATATGCCTGGAGATGAAAAGAATATGGAGCAAGAAATTCTTCAGGTGCTTAAATAATGAGAGCCATATTATTACCTATTTTATTTTATAGCACTTTGTATAGTCAAATAAACTTATCGGGATCATATGTATCAAGTTTTGGCGATAGTCAAAATGATTTTAATTATTTCGATAATAGAATCAATATAAATGGAGATTGGAATAATTGGAGCAGTTGGATTGAATTTGAACATTCAAATCCTCCTGAACTTGGTAGAATCAATACAGGATTAAGAAAAATTAGAATAGATTATTCTACAAATAATATTACTGTAAAGCTCGGCGATCTTTATGAATTTTGGGGAAACGGTCTAGTACTGAATATGGTTGATGATCAAAGTATTGATCTTGATACAGGTATTCGAGGTGGGTTATTTTCTTATTTCAGTGATGGATTTTCAGTTGAAATGTTAGTTGGAAATCAGAAAACATGGAGATCGACAAGTCAGGCGCCTGACTTTGATGAGAGAATCCCAAATTACCAAATAAACAATAATATTTATGCTGGTAAATTTTCATTCAATATGAATTCACTGGTAAATGAATTTTATTTTATGAAAACCGAAGATAATCATTATTTACCTATTACCAAGAAAACCAATCAATTAGATCATCAGATCTATGGATTTAATTCAATATTTGCGAATCAAATCTTTGATATTAATCTTGAATATGTTACATCTATAGATAGCGATAATGCCTTTTATTTGAACTCTAACTATTATTTAGATGGACTTACTGTAGGAATATCCTATAAAAATTATTTATTTAATCAACTTTCACCTTATGATCGTTGGGATTTTGTAAATAATCCAAAAGGCGCTTTATTTATCCAACAAATGCCAACGGTGTTTAAAAGTCATAGTTCTTTATATCTAGGAAGAATTACTCATCTTATTGATTATAACGATGAGCTTGGTTTTAGTATTGCTGTTGAAAAAATGATGAACAATAATGGTTCGTTCGTTTTTTATTATTCACAGGCCAGCAGGCACGATGAATGGGCTTCGGTAAGAAAAGATAATTTATCCCTTTATGATTGGGGGATAGTTAATTCCACTTCAATCATGCCATCTTCAGAGTGGATGTATAACCCTTTTAGAGAATATTATCTTGAATGGAGCGGGTATGTAAATTCTAAATTATTTTATCAGATCGCGTATGGTAACAATCAAGATGTCATGGATATCTTTTCAAGTCAATATTCAGATAAGGGGCATTCGTATAGCTATGAAATGCTTCAGGCACATACTATGCCTATTATGATGTCGTATCAATTAGATGCGAAGCATAGCGTTAGTATGCAATTTGAATATCAAACCATAAAAAAGGGAATGTATGGCTTTAATTCTGCACTAGATAATAGCAAGGAAGTATTTGGGTCAAGTTTTGAAAAAGATTCTCAAATTAATCGATTTATCAGTATTGGATATTCTCGATCACCCCAGTGGTCTGTAAGTATTAATATCGATAACACAAACACAGATGATGTATTTGCGATTGAAAAGGGGAGAAATAATAATGTGATTGAAAATGCATTACACTCTATAATTAATAAGGATTTTACTTGGTCCAGTGTAGATATGATCTATAATATTTATAACTCCACACAACTTACCATTTCTTATGGCTCGCAACGAGGGGGTGTATTTTGTAGCAATGGAATTTGTCGGTATGTACAACCATTCGAAAATGGGTTTAAATTTGGGATAGTAGCTGCATTTTAATTCACGTATGAGAAAACTCATTATACACATCGCTTTTTTATCCTTTATTCTTTTATGGACATGTGAAGATAAAGCTAAACTGTCTAATTTAGCATCCATTCAAATTGTTGCTAATGAATCCATACTCCAGCCTGGGCAGTCAACGTATTTTTATGTTCGAGGATTTGATAAAGACAATAATCGAATTGATAAAATTAATGTTGAATGGTCTTCATCTGATGAGTCGATAATTACTATTGACTCAGGAGGCAAGGCTACCGCTAAATCCAAAGGGATGGCTGCTATAATTGCTGTTTCATCTGAAATTTCTGCATCAAAAGAAATTGTGATATCTAATACACGTAGAAAAATATTAAGTGAAATGTTCACTTCAAGCACCTGAGGACCCTGTGCCTCCGCGGAGCGGAGTTTGAACACACTAACCAATCAAAACTCGGTAAATTCTATCAGCGCTGAGCTCGATAGCGCCTGGATGCGGATCTTTTACCATGTTTGGTGGCCATCACCTGGAAACGACCCAATGTATGCTTTAAATGCCAATATGAATCGTTCTCGTAGTGATTACTATGAAGGTAATTATACCCCACACATGTTTACCAATGGTTTTGACTCAGGATCCAGCGTAAATGCATGGGTGGAAGATCCAAAAAAATATCTAAGCGATGTATCTCTCTATAGCATATCTTTTCAAGGTGCGCGTACCACAGATAGTTATAATTTTGAAATTACAGCAAGCGCTTTGAAAAACACCGATGATGCATCGGACATAAGACTATTTGTTGCTACCGTGATGGGTAAAGTTGTGTATCCAGGGTCTTATAATGGAATGTATGAGCACCATAATGTTATTATTGAACAATTAGCTGGAAATACTGGAAAAAGTATTAAGTTTATAGCAAATGTTGATTATGTTGATTCGTTTAGCTGGGCGATGCCATCTGGGTGGATAAATAGCACTGAATTAAGATGGAGTGAGAATAATCTTAAGGTTATAGCTTGGGTTCAAAATTATGGTACCAAAGAAATATTGCAAGCTGCTGAATTTAATTTTAAATAATTAATTTTAGAATTAACCTTGAGGACATGGCAACTTCAGGGTAGATTTGGCGCACTTTTGATCTTTGATTTTTTTCAAGATGATTATTTGCACCCGTAGCTCAACTGGATAGAGCGTTCGGCTACGGACCGAAAGGTTGAGGG
>CAYLUE010000067.1:0-6894 GCA_964386795.1 uncultured bacterium | reverse complement strand
ATTATTTTTGGTCAGGGTGCTTTTAGGTGTCATCCTTATGTACTTAAAGAAATAGCAGCAGTTAACTTGGAAGATCAAACAGAGGCGATTGAACAATTTGATATCCATTTCTTTAATCATGTGGGTTATACAATTTCTAATGCTGCTCGCTCCTTAGTAAGAGGCATAACAAATAGATATACCGACAGCCCAGTGTTAGATGAAACAGCAATATACTATAAGCAAATAAATCGATTCAGTGCTGCTTTTGCCTTACTCACAGATGTTTCAATGTTAGTTATAGGTGGTTCATTAAAGAGAAAAGAAACCATATCAGCACGACTTGGAGATGTTCTAAGTTCCTTATATTTGGCCAGCACCTCACTAAAATATTATGAGGATATCGGAGATAAAGAAGCTGAACTCCCTCTTGTTCATTGGACACAAAAAACATTGATTAATGAAGCTCAAGAGAAGATTCACCAAACTCTCTCTAACTTTCCGAATAAATTAATTGCATCTTTATTGCGCTTTCTTATTTTTCCTCTGGGAAGAAATTTTTCAGGCCCAACAATTGATGAAACTTTAAAAATAGGAAGATTAATCTCACGTAAAACAAAAACCAGAGAAAACTTAATACAAGGTATTTATCTCAATGAAGAGCCAACTAATCATTATGCACAAATGAACAAAGCTCTAGAATTATATGAAATGTGCCAACCTTTAAAGTTAAAAATTAACAAAGCTAAAAAGAAAGGCCTAATCCAAGGTAACAATTATAATGAGCTAGTCGATTCAGCAATTGAAGGGGGTGTTGTTTCAAAAGATCAAGGAAACCAACTCATTGAATACACTAAACTAACGGATGATATAATCAATGTTGATGATTTCTCTCAGGAAGAAATAGATAAAATAAGATGACTATTGAGTTAGCCATATATAAGCAAGATATAGTTGAATTAAATAATAGCTAATTACACTCAAAAATATCTCTTGTAAAGACTTTTGACCCTATATCCTCCAAATCATTTGACTTTCTGTTTGCAAGTATTAGATCAGATATAGATTTAAAATCCTCTAAATCAGAAATTACCTTGCAATCTTTGTACGTCTCTTCCAATAATAATGGCTCATAAATTATTACTTCTAGGCCTCTAGCTTTTATTCGGTCAATAATTCCAAGAATGGCAGATGATCTAAAATTATCACTATCTTTTTTCATGCCTAAGCGATGAATGCCGACAGTTCTAATATCCTCTTTTATTATCTGATCTGCTATAAATTCTTTCCTTGCTTTATTGGAAGATATGATCGCCTGAATAACATTCTGCGGTATGCCCTTATAATTTGCGAGTAACTGCTTTGTATCTTTAGTTAGGCAGTATCCTCCATAACCAAAAGATGGGTTATTGTAACCCTCTCCAATTCTCGGATCCAAAGCAACAGCATCAATAATATTATTTACATCTAAATCATTTGAAGCTGCAAATGTATCCAACTCATTAAAAAAAGCGACCCTCATAGCAAGATAAGTATTAGAAAATAATTTTGTAGCTTCAGCTTCAGAAGATGACATCAATAATGTTTTCACACTGTGATTTTCCGAACAATCTCGCAGTATATTTAAAAAAGATTCTGATTTTTTACAATAACCTCCTACGATTATCCTAGATGGGTATAGGTTATCGACTAAAGCTGTACCTTCTCTTAAAAACTCAGGAGAAAATACAATTCTATCAGTTGAATATTTTTTTCTCAGCATCTCTGTATGCCCTATAGGTATGGTAGATTTAATCACAACTAATCCATTTTTATTAATGGACATTGCATCTTTTACAACTGAATCTACTGGAGAAGTATCGAGACTAGAAGATTCATTATTAAAATTAGTTGGCGTTGCTATTATTATAAAATCTGCACCGGTTAATGCCTTATGTTTATCAAGAGTAGCTGATAGAGATAACGATTTTTCGTTATAGTATTTCATTATTGCATTGTCTTTTACAGTGCTCTGTTTTTTATTAATTTTATTAACCCGTTCTTCATCAATATCCAGAACTACTACTTCATGCTTTTGGGATAACAATACGGCTAGAGATATACCAACATAGCCAGCTCCTACTATTGTTATCTTATATTTTATTCCCATAACCTTATAACCTGTTTAAATTAGAAAAATGTAGCTTTATTAATTAAGCTACATTGTATCTAGAAATAATTCTTATCAGATCAACTATTTATTTAATTCAATAATAGTATGATCCATTTCACTTATTATGTTGCCAAAATGCCTCATTTTTAATAAATCATCTGACATTACGAATCCTAAATCTCCACCACCTGCTCCAGAGGGCTTATAAAATAAGCCCAGTGATTCAGCAATTTCTGAGAGATTCTTATGTTCTTCTGTATAAATTCCTATATCAAAATCGTTGTCTAATTGCTTCATAAGTATGCTTTGCTTTTTAAGCGAATTTAAAATATCAGAAATGTCTCCAATTCGCCAAGCTTCTGAAAACTTATCTAAAATTTTTTTCATCTGAGAATATAGACTTTTAAACTTTCGGCAATCTTTTTGCTTTGCAATATTATACTTCTCGATCATGGAGCCCGTTGAACTTTCATGAGTTGTGAGGATACCATTAATAATTAAATTTTTTGGCCAATCGAGAACATTCCATTTGTGGTCGTTTAACATATTTTTATCACACTCTATGAGATTTGAGTCAGCATAAGATGAGATAACATCTAGACCACTTCCATTCTTGCCTTGATGCATTCTATGTAATTCAATTGAGTTATTAATTATTTCTTTTTTAGACAATTTAATATCATAGAAACTATTCATGACATGAAGAATAGCTACAGAAATTGCAGCACTAGAGCCTAAGCCGATCTTGTTCCCTTGAAAATACAAATCATTGGTATCTATTGTAAAAAGGGAGTTATTGGGTTTTATTTTCATTCTTTTGATCGATAAATCAAGAAATAATCCAAATTCATCTGGATTCTTGTCTAACCAGTTAATTTGATAATTATGATCTACATTAAATGGAAAGTGCTGATTGATGATAGAACAATAAAAAATATTATCTTTATCTCCTATATCTTCTATGGTGGCCTTAACCCTCTGCTTTGTAGACATTATTGTTGCAAGTGCACCATCAAGAACTAAGTATTCTCCTGATATAAATATTTTACCTGGTGCTGTGCTCTCAGCCTTCATTAATAAGCCTTGCCCCCTTTCCAAGATTCACCTCAATGATATCCTGGATATTTGGAATTGATTTCATTTCACTAATCACATGGTTAGCATGCTTAGCTTTACAAATTATTTTAACTTGTGGGCCTGCATCAACAGTATAAAAAATACCAATGCCAGTAGATTTCATCTCTTTAATCTTTTGAATAATAAGGTGGGTGGTAAAATTTCTATAAATAAGCGGAGGTTGGGATGTTTCCATAACTTTATGCATTTTTTTACAATTATCTTCCGTGACTTCTCCAAGCAAATTAAAATCTTTTGTTTTGATAGCTCTTAATGCTTTATTGATGTCATTATCCTGATTATTCACCCAAGCCTCATAGTAAGAAGAGGTTGACTTGGATATCCTCATCCCCTCTCTAGAACTTACTAATTTTTTTTCAGATGATGTCTGACATATGATAACTTTTAATGGCCATTCATTTGTATCTAAAATAGTCTCACAACTATAATCTTTGTTATTCAAGTGGACAAATCCGGGATATAAAGATCGAGGAGCAGAACCCGATCCTAGAATTGCAGCATCAACCAATTCTTTTTCAGATAAATTAAGGTTGAATAGCTCATTAATTGCTATAACAATAGAGGCAACTCCAGATGCGGAAGAAGCAAGGCCAGCTGCTGTTGGAAAATTATTAACCGACTCAATAACAAAAGGGTCTTTAACTGCTTTGAATGTTTTCAGATAGTTGATTGTAGGTTCAATCTGGCCTAATGACTCTTGTTCTGTACCGTTTAAAACCCAAATGTCTTTTTTGAGTGAAGTATCAAATGATACTGTTGCAGTTGAATAAAGAGTATCGATGGTTATTGAAATTGAACTCATATCAGGCAAATTATTTGATATATCTGATTTCCCCCAATACTTAATGAGAGCAAAATTAGGATGTGCTATTGCTTTTATATAACTCAAATCTATACCCTGTCTTAAAACAGTACTAATATAAAACAAATACTATACTTTATTAGTTAAAGGACAAAGAGTAACTGAATCAACCTATATGAAATGGTCTAAAGATAAATATGAAAAATATACTCTAGAAGTAAATACTTACTTAAGTGCTTGCTTACCAAAACAAGGGTCTTCTCCCCAGATTCTTCATGAAGCCATGCATTATGCAGTAATAAATGGCGGAAAAAGAATTAGACCCTTATTAACCTATGCATCTGCAGAAACCTTATCTATTGATCCTTTGTTATTGACACCAACTGCTGCTGCAATTGAGTTATTGCATTGTTTTTCTCTGGTTCATGATGACTTACCTTGCATGGATGATGATGACCTACGAAGAGGACGTCCAGCAACACATAAAGCTTTTGGTGAAGCAACAGCTGTTCTTGCTGCAGATGCATTAATATCTTTAGCCTTTGAAATATTGGGTTCAGACTCAAGCTTCAATGGAACAAAGGAAATTAATGCCTCTTTGGTTACACTCATTGCTAATGCAACAGGCTCAAGAGGTATAACTGGTGGACAAGCATTGGATTTATATGCGGAAGGTCTAATTTTAGACCAATCAGAACTAGAACATATATATCGACAAAAAACAGGAAAGCTCTTAAGGGCATGTATTTTATCCCCCTGTTGCTTTATTGATGTAGGGTTGAAAAAAACAGCTGCTCTTGAAAGATATATTGATGCCATTGGATTAGCTTTTCAAATTAAAGATGACATTATCGAAGCTGAAGGTAAAACTGAGGAGATTGGTAAATCATCTCATTCGGATATTAATCAAAAAAAAGCTACTTTCCCGAAAACTTTTGGTTTAAGTCACTCAAAAAAAAGGGTGAATCATCTTTTGCATAACGCTAAGGATGCTTTGTCAATTTTTGGTAAAGATGCAGAACCATTAATATCAATGGCGGAAATAATAGTCTCTAGAAGATTATAAAAAACTTAATCTCTTATACCAATTCCCTTTTTTAGAAGATACACAGCTACTGACAGTAACAGTATAAAAAACCCGCCAATCATCAATAGCCCATCCATTATTTCAATATCTGAAGTACCTAGGACACTGTATCGCATAGAATTCACCATATATAAAATGGGGTTTAACCGAGATAGTGTTTGCCAAAAATCAGGCAATAAAGTCACTGTATAGAATACGCCGCCCAAATAGGTTAGTGGAGCCAAAACGAACGATGGAATAACTGCAATGTCATCAAATTTCTTTGCAAAAATTGCATTGATCAGTCCCGCTAAAGAAAAAACGGCTGCAGTCATAATGATTACCAATAGGGTCAATAGTGGGTACTTGATATTGAGTTCAGTAAAAAATAACGCTATAAAAGATACCACAGTAGCAACAAACAAACCCCTTATAATGCCGCCAGCTAAATACCCTATAACGATAGAGGTTTCATCCATTGGTGAAACTAATAATTCTTCGATGTGGCGTTGAATTTTAGCGTTAAAAAAGCTGCCTACTACATTACCGTATGAATTGGTTATCACTGACATCATGATTAACCCTGGAGCGATATATTCCATATAAGGATAGCCATCCATTTCCCCTATTCGTTTACCAATTAAGGTGCCAAATATAATAAAATACAATGACATCGTTATCCCTGGTGGAATCAAGGTTTGAACCCAAATTCTTAATACTCGGCTTGTTTCTTTACGCATCAAAGCAAACATACTGATCATTTGTGAGTTCATTGGGCAGTCTCTTTAGATCGGTTATTAGTCAAATCAATAAATAATTCTTCTAGTCTGCCGGTCTTATTTCTCATACTAATAACCCTAATACCTAGAGCGTCTAATTGAGTAAATACTTCATTGATTCCTTGTGACTGTAATATTGAAACTTCAATTTCTTGTGGAGATTTTAGACTTGTTTCGTACCCCTTTATTATCGGTGCCTCAGTAAGTGATTGACTAACATTGAGAACAAACACTTCTTTTTTTAGTTTTTTTAATACGTTAAGCATAGAGTCATTCTCAATAATTTCCCCTTCATCAATAATTGCAATGCGATCACACAACTGTTCAGCCTCCTCCAAATAATGAGTGGTCAAAATAATGGTTATACCTTGTTGATTTAAGTCCCTTAAAAAACGCCACATCATTCTCCTCGTCTCAATATCAACCCCAGCCGTTGGTTCATCAAGTAAAAGGAGTTGTGGCTGATTAACTAATGACCGCGCAACCATCAATCGCCTTTTCATGCCCCCTGAAAGGTCTCTTGCATTGCTGTTTCTTTTGTCCCATAAATCCATTTGTTTAAGATAATGCTGAGCCCTCTTCTCAGCCTCATTTCTAGGAATACCATAAAAACCTGCCTGATTTATAAGGGTGTTAATGCATTTATCAAAGAGGTTTAGATTAACTTCTTGGGGAACAACACCGAGACAAGATTTAGCAGCGCTTAATTCTTTATCTAAATCATGGCCAAACACTTCAACAATTCCTGAAGTTTTATTAACTAGGGATGTTAAAATTCCTATGGCTGTTGTTTTTCCTGCACCATTTGGTCCTAATAAAGCAAAAAAATCCCCTTGGTTGACCTCAAAACTAATAGATTTTAGGGCTTGGACCCCACTTTTATATTGCTTAGAAAGATCTTGAATTGATAATGCTTTCATGAAACAGCATTTTGCACCCTTCTCAAAATAAAGCAATAATGTTGCTATATTTTCATAGT
>CAYLUE010000066.1:0-7018 GCA_964386795.1 uncultured bacterium | reverse complement strand
GTAACGCTCTTTGCTAAATTTCTTGGCTGATCTATATCGCACCCTCTTAATACAGCTAAATGATATGCTAAAAGCTGGAGCGAAACAGATGCTAAAATGGGAAATACCTTTGGATGGGTTGAGGGAACATCAATTAAATAATCTGAAACTTTTTCAAGTTCGGTTGTTCGCTTATCGGTTACAGTAATAATTACACCTTTTCTTGCTTTCACTTCTTGGATATTTGATAAAACCTTATCAAAAGTATTATCGTGCGGAGCTAAACAAACTACAGGCATTTTTTCATCAATAAGAGCTATGGGCCCATGCTTCATTTCAGCAGCAGGATACCCCTCAGCATGAATGTATGAGATCTCTTTTAGTTTTAATGCACCTTCAAGCGCTACTGGGTAATTCAACCCGCGTCCTAGATAAAGAAAATTATCTGCTTTTACTGTTGATTTTGCAACTTCAAGTATTGCGTCAGTATTAGTAAGGATAGTTTCAACTTGACTACCAATACTCATCAGTGCTTGGGCAAATTTTTGACCAACTACTGATGATAGTCCACTTTTTCTTCCAAAGCACAATGACAGCAAGAATAAAACGGCTACCTGAGAAGTAAAAGCTTTAGTTGATGCCACTCCAATTTCAGGGCCTGCATGCGTATATATTCCGCAATCGGTTTCTCTAGCTACAGAAGACCCAACCACATTGCAAATGCCAACTGTGAGCGCTCCATAGTCTTTAGCTTTTTTGATTGCAGCTAGCGTATCAGCGGTTTCCCCGGATTGAGATATACCAATCACAACTGTTTTGGGGTTTACAATTGGCTTTCTATACCGAAATTCTGAGGCATGTTCAACATGCACAGGGATTCCTGCGTATTCTTCAATCAAATACTTGCCCATTAATCCCGCGTGCCAAGATGTTCCGCATGCGGTAATATAAATCCTATGAGCATCCTGGATTCTACCCATTTGATCTCTTATCCCACCTAAATGAGCGGTCCCATCTTCTGGGTCAATGCGCCCTCGCATAGTATCTTGAATAGTAAATACCTGTTCGTGTATTTCCTTTAACATAAAATGCGAAAACTCACCTTTTTCTATTTCTTCTATACTAAACTCTATTTCGGTTGTTTCGCGATTAACAATAGCATCATCTTTCATCGATCTGATAGAATACCCATTCTTAGTAATTGTCACTATCTCGGCTTCATCTAAAAAAATTACGTTCCTAGTATGTTCAACGATCGGGGATGCATCACTTGCAATAAAATATTCATCTTCGCCTACCCCTAAAACGAGAGGGCTTCCATGCCTTGCAGCAACTAACTTATCAGGCTCATCTGCGCAGAATGCAACTATACCGTATGTACCTATCACCTGTTTTAATGCTGCTTCAACAGCTTGTTCAAAATTTAATCCATCGGCATAATATATATCTGAAATTAAATTAACAAGGGCCTCCGTATCAGTATCGCTTTTAAACTTAAACTCTTTCCTTGTTAAGACTTCTTTGAGGGTTGAGTAGTTTTCAATAATCCCATTATGGATAAGAAAAATTTTTCCAGACTGATCCTGGTGCGGGTGGGCATTGATATCGTTTGGCTCACCATGAGTTGCCCATCTCGTGTGACCGATACCAATTGAACCTCGCAATGGGCTTTCATCAATTTTTTTATCTAATTCACTAACCTTACCGGCTTTTTTAATAGATTGTATTGAGCCATTATCAATCAAAGCAATTCCCGCCGAATCATATCCTCGATACTCAAGCCGTTTTAATCCATCGATTAAAATAGGAACTGCATCTTTTTTACCGTAATAACTAACTATTCCGCACATAAATTTCTTTCATTACACACTTCAAATTTACTCAACTAATTCACTAAATAACTGTGATTTATATCAAGTTCTATTCCCACTCAATGGTCCCTGGAGGTTTAGAGGTAATATCATATACGACTCTATTAATTCCCTTCACTGAATTAACAATTTTATTTGAAACCTTCGCTAAGGTTTCATCGGGAAATCTAAACCAGTCAGCGGTCATGCCATCAGTGCTTGTTACAGCTCGCAGTGCCAATAAATTTTCATAAGTTCTTTGATCACCCATTACGCCAACTGTTTTCACAGGAATCAATACTGCAAATGCCTGCCATATTTTATCATATAAATCATCTTCGTATAATGTATCAATATATACTTGATCTGCCTCCTGCAAAATACCGACCCGTTCTTTGGTAATATCTCCAATTATTCTCACAGCTAACCCTGGACCTGGAAAAGGATGTCGTTGTACAAGATCATCCGGTAGTCCAAGCTCAAGCCCGACATTGCGAACCTCATCCTTAAAAAGCTCACGAAGTGGTTCTATTAATTTAAAATTCATATCCTCAGGAAGGCCTCCGACGTTATGATGGCTTTTTATCGTATGCGATTGATGACCAGCTCCAATACCGCTTTCAATAACATCGGGGTATAAAGTGCCTTGAGCTAAAAATTTGATGTCACCAAAATTTTTTGAAATTCTTTCAAATGATTCAATAAACTGATTTCCAATAATTTTTCTTTTTTCTTCAGGGTCAACAATATTTTTTAATTTAGAAAGAAAAACTTCAGATTCATCATAGCAGTGAATATTTAACCCCAGACCTTTTTTTAATGAAGAAATACATTTTTCAGATTCATTTTTTCGCATCAACCCATGGTCAATCAATACTGCAATAGATTGATCACCGATCGCCTTGTGAATCAGGGCAGCTGATACTGTCGAGTCTACACCGCCACTCACTCCGATAATAAGCTTTTGATTGCCTACTTCATTTTTTATTTTTAATACTTGGTCATCAATAAAATTACTTGCCGTCCAATCTGTAGCGCATTTCGCAATATTAATTAAAAAATTTCTAAGGATGTCAGATCCATGCTCAGTGTGAGCTACTTCAGGGTGAAACTGAGTAGCAATTCGCGTAGAATCTTCGTTTGAAATTGCAGATATAATTTCATTAGAAGATCGCGCTAATACTTTCCAGCCAGAAGGCAATTTAGTGACCTGATCCATATGACTCATCCATACATTGATTTTTGATGGAATATTTGAAAATATTTCATGTGAACTATCAATAGATAATTCTGAAAAGCCATATTCACCTTTTTCTTTAGCTTCTACAGATCCTCCGTAGTTATGAGCTAAAAGTTGCAATCCATAACATATTCCAAAAATAGGAACTGGAAGATTTAATATTTTTGGATCAATAATTAATGCATTTTCTTCAAATACGCTAGAGGGGCCACCTGATAGAATTATTGCTGCTGGCTTTGCTGCTTCAACTTCACACAGTGTAATATCATGCGGGACAATTTGAGAATAAATATTGTGCTCTCTAACTCGCCTAGCAATTAATTTTGTGTATTGTGATCCAAAATCAAGTATTATGACACCGTTTGCCTTCATATCAATTAATCAATTACCCATTTATTTAATTCTTCCATAAAATCATAATTTGTTTGGACTGAATGAATAGGAGTAATGCTAATGTATCCATTTTTTACTGCAATTCTATCACAATCGATGGAAGTATCGGGGTCATTATGATTAGCTGTTAACCAGTAATATGTAGATCCTCTTACATTATCAATTTTTTCAAATTGGTCGGTAAAATACATAGACCCCTGTTTAGTTATTCTATATCCTTTAAACTCTTTTATAGGGATATTGGGTACGGTAACATTCAATAGTGTATCATTTGGTAATCCATATTTTAGAACAGATTTCACTACATCAATAGATGCTTTTTTAGCTCCAGTAAACTCAAAATCGCTTACACCATCAAGGCTTACAGCAATGGAATTTATTCCTCTAAACGAACCTTCTCTAGCTGCTGATACAGTGCCAGAATAAAGAATGCTCTGGCCAACATTTGATCCAGGATTAATGCCAGAAACTAATATATCAGGTTTTTTATCCATAACTACGCTTACTGCAAATTTTACTGAATCAGCAGGTGTTCCGTCAATGGCAAATCCAGAAAGGCCGCATGATAAATTAATTTCTTCAGATTGCAATGGCCTTGAAATAGTAATAGCTTGCCCAACACCACTATTTTCTGATTTTGGAGCTACCACGGTAGTTTCACCAATTTCAGACATTGCTTCCCAAAGAGCTTTTATCCCATCAGAAAAAATACTATCATCATTTACAATTAGTATTGAAGGGGGAGGCATTAGGATAAAAAATCAATCAGACTTGATATTTTATTTTTCATTTCAACTCGAGGCACTATATGATCAATAAAGCCTTTCTCTAAAAGAAATTCTGATGTTTGAAATCCCTCGGGGAGGTCTTCTCCGATTGTCTGCTTAATTACCCTTGGGCCGGCAAACCCAATCAATGCTCCAGGCTCAGCTAAAATTATGTCTCCTAGCATGCCAAAGCTTGCTGTGACTCCACCCGTAGTTGGGTCAGTTAAAATAGGGATAAATAACCCCCCATCTTCATGAAATTTAGCGAGCTTTGAGCTAGTCTTTGCTAACTGCATTAACGATAAAGCTGACTCTTGCATTCTTGCGCCACCTGAAGAGCAAACAAGAATAAATGGTAATTTATTTTTTCTTGCTCTTTCAATGCATCGTGAAACAATCTCTCCAACAGCAGAGCCCATACTGCCCCCAATAAAGGCAAAATTCATAACGCCAACAATTACTTTATGCTTATCTATTTTTCCTTCAACACAACTTATTGCATCATTTTTCCCGGTTTTTTCAATCGCATGATTAAGTTGGTCAGAATATTTTTTTTCTGCGGCAAAGTCTAGAATATCTAATGATTTAATATCAGCAAATAATTCCTTTGAGCTCTTGCCATCGATTAATAGATCAAAATATATCTCTGAGGTCATTCTAAAATGATGACCGCACTGCCTGCATACAAAAAAGTTTTTTTCTAACTCAGGTTTGTATTGTATCTCTAAGCAAGATGGGCACTTAGTCCAAAGGCCGCTAGGTATATCTTTTTTAGTAGCATCTGGGGAAATATTTTTATCTTTTCTACTAAACCAAGCCATATTTCTTATTTTTTCTTAACATGAAGATAGCATTTGACCCATCAGAGTAATATCTATCTTTTCTATCTACCTCTTCAAAGCCCAAATCTATATATAATTTTATAGCTGGCAAATTAGCTTCTTTTACCTCTAAAAAAACATTAGTATCGTTCTTATCTTTTTCAAGTATGTTCATGAGGAGCAATCTTCCATAACCTTTATGTTGATATGGAATATCAATAGCAAGATTAATAATATGATTATCATCAAAAAATTTTCTCTGGAAAATATAGCCAATTATTTTTTTATTAATTTCAAGAACTGATACTTCAGAATGCTCTTGATCATTCAATTCTGATTCTATTAAATCAATTGACCAATAGTCGTTGAAAACCTTTTTTTCAATATAGTATATTTTATTTAAATCATTGATAGTTGCTAGCCTAATGTTCATTTTAACCTATCTCAAAGGGGGAAATATAATTAGAGGCTAATGTATAGGGCTCATTTGATCTCCATATTTCATAATTTTTTATTGCTAATTCTCCTACCATAGCTGCGGAAGGATGTATAGAAGGATAATTCTTGGAATTTGATAAATTGTCGCAACCATACTGAACAGCATTTTGACTATGGTCTAATTCTTTCCACGTACTAGCCTTTGGATCATTTACAGGCTTCCTATTAATAAATTTTTGGAAATAAACAATATCTCGATGAGAGTATAAATATACAAAATAATCATCGAATTTTATTATTGGATCATTTGCAATTACCTCTAATGTAGGTACAGGAACTAAAGGAATATTTAATGCATATGCGAGACCTTTTGCAAAACCCAATCCGATTCTTAGTCCAGTAAATGATCCAGGTCCAATAGAGATTGCAATTGCATCAATAATACCCTGGCTGAACATAGAGGTTTTTTGGATTTCTTCATAAAAGATGGGCAGTTGCTCAGAATGTTTTTTGGGAATTGATTTTTCTATTAAAATTTTACATTGGCCTTCGTAGAAAAAAGAGATTCCACACCAATCGGTGGTAGTATCAATCGCTAAAAGATTCACGTATCACCCTACTATCTTTACAAGTCTAGTTTCGGGAAATTGTTGATCCCGATCAAAATAAATAAACATCCAATCATCAATCCAAAGCTCTTTTATTCGATCTGCCCACTCAATTAAAGTGACTCCATTTTCACAATTGAGGAAGTTTTCTCCTCCAATATTAAGAAAATCAGTAGAAGAGTCTAGGCGATAGCAGTCAATATGATTAAGAGCCCTATCTCCACAGTATTCACTGACAAGTTTAAACGTTGGGGAAATTATTGACTCGTGAATATCCATGCCCAATGCAAAGCCTTGGCTGAAGGTTGTTTTTCCAGTGCCAAGATTTCCAATTAAAGCAATAATTTTTCCATCGGGAACTTTTTGTGCTAATTCTGAGGCAAATTCTTTTGTCTCATCGGGTGATTTAAATACATAATTTTTCATTTTGGCTTCATTTTAAAAATTGGAACCAACATTTCCTCGATCGATATTCCGCCATGCTGAAAACTGTTTTGAAGAAGTTTTTTATATTTTCTTTGTTCATTGGGATATAAAAAAAAGAAATTCTGCTTCGCAATTAAATAATTGATTCTTGCTCCAAGATCTGGCAGTCTGTAATCCTTTAAATTTCGAACATCAATTGCCTTTTTATCTGGCGAATTAATATTCACTCCATATTTATATCTAACACCAGATGATGAATTTTTATCGGCTGCCACAATAGCGCTATCATTAACCATTACACTTCCATGGTCACTTGTCATAATCACATTATAACCTTCATTGCTTAGCTCTTGAAGTACTTTTCTTATCCATGAATTCTTATACCATGAATGAACTGCCTTGCGATATCCAGCTTCATCTGGAACCATTTCCTTTAATACATCTGATTCAGATCTACGATGAGCTAGCTGATCAACAAAATTAACAACAATAGCTA
>CAYLUE010000065.1:0-7162 GCA_964386795.1 uncultured bacterium | reverse complement strand
ATGGGCGACAGAAATAGGATTCTTTTCAAAAAATAATCCTAAATTGATTTTTTCAGTTAAATCTGTGGATAAAGGATATTCTGGCGCTATCTCCCTCTTGGGGTCGATTGGATCTATCTTAGGCGCTTTTAGTATAGCAATTTCTGCAGCTGTTATTTTTAATTTCAATCATCTCATTATCCCATTAACCTTGGCTGGTGTTTTTGGATCATTTTTTGACTCTTTATTGGGACGCTTCTTTCAGGGAAAATATAAATGCAAAGATTGCAGATTGTATACTGAAAAACGGATTCATTGTAATTCTCCTGCTAATCTTGATTCGGGGTTAGCATGGATAGATAATAATTGTGTAAACTTTCTTAACACACTAATAGGCGCATCAACGATGATTATCTTGAGTTCATTTTATGGATAAAACTGAAAAATATAAAAAAATTATACATGATGCTGGTCATTATTTTGATGGCTATGAGATTGATCTGGTAGGTAAAATGTCTATTATAGTTTCTTTGTTAAAGAATTCATTTCCAGATTGGGTTTTTTGTGGTTTTTATCGTGTAGTCAAAGAGGATTTGCTAGAAATTGGTCCTTACCAGGGTAATATTATTCCCTGTGCTCAGATAGACTTTTCAAGAGGAGTGTGCGGTAAATCTGCTAGCACGAATGAAACAATAATCGTAAATAATGTAAAAGATTTTACAGGGTATATTTCTTGTGATGATGTAACTGTATCTGAAATTGTTGTGCCAGTAACTGCAAATAATCGATTAATTGCTGTATTGGATATTGATGGTAAAGATGAGTGTCAATTTGATGCTACTGACCAAGAATATCTTGAATCTATAGTTAAATTTTTACTGTAAAAAAAGGCCTCGAAAAGAGGCCTTTTTTATAATTAATGTTTATAAAAAGCTTATTTATATAACTTTATAAACAATCATTCCTACCATTACAATCAAAGCGACAAATATTAGTGAAACACCCATATTCCCCTTCTTGATTTCTTCCCATTCGTCAATATCTGATGATAGCCAATCAAATACTTTTAATGAGATACCAACGCCTAAACCGAAGCCTATCGCTGCTGTTATTGCCCACAATAATGAACGACCATATTGTATAAACATACCTTCCATGCTCATTGGATCTAACATTCTTACTCCTTCTAATTATAAAGTTTGAATTGAATTTTTTATTAGCCTCATAAATCCTGCGGTATCTATCTTGCCATTAGCCAACTGTTTAAGTTGTTCAGGTGTTGCCTTTGCAGAAATAACCATACCTTCCCTTGAAAGGGTGGTAATCACGGTTACCTCTGTGTTTTGCGGAACTACAGGTTTATAATTTTGCTTCTTTTGTGCAAATCTTTCTTGATGGTTAATTGCTTGACCTACAGAAATAAATGCAACTAACATTGGTGTTTCAAAATCATTACGCAATTTTGCCTTCATTTCAATTGAAAAATGATACGAGCCATCGTCTTTTTTTGTCAATGACATTTTCTTTTCATCAACCGGCATCCTGTAAAGCTTGCAAGTATTAACTATCTGTCTATAAAATGCGTAGTTAGCTAGAGCTAACTGGCTAGAAAATAGCAAAAATGCAGAAACTGTAATGATTTTTTTAAGTGACATTCTACTTACCAAATATTAATTAAAATTGAGGTTGATTTTACAAGACTAGTTAACTCGCTGTCAAGCGCCAAATACTATTTCACCATTTTTTATTACTGCCCTAATAGGGTGATCTGTAACATAATAGGGTATTTCAAATAAATTAGATATACCCCATAAGATAATATCCGCTTTTTTGCCAATTTCAATGGTACCAATTTCACTGTCAAGCCCTAAAGCTTTCGCTCCGTTAATCGTTGCACCAAGAAATGCCTCCTCTATCGACATTGACATGTTCATCACTGCTAATGTGATAATAAAAGGCATAGATTGAATATGGCAACTTCCTGGGTTAAAATCTGTCGCCAGCGCAACTATTACTCCGCTATCAATAAGTTTTCTTGCTGGCGCATATGAGCTCTTATTAAGAAAAAAGGTTGTTCCCGGTAATAATGTTGCAATCACATTATTTTCCTTTAATGATTTAATTCCTCTATTATCAATCTTCATTAAATGATCAGCTGAAAAAGAGCCTATCTCTCCCGCAAGCGTACTTGCTCCAAAATTATTAAATTCGTCAGCGTGTATTCTTGGTTTCAACCCAAATGATTTTCCAGTTTCAATGATTTTTCTAGATTGATCAATTGAGAAATATCCTTCTTCACAAAAAACATCAATAAATTTAGCAATCCCTTGTTCGTGAACTGCTGGTATCATTTCTTCGCAAATAAGTTTTATAAACGCTTCTTTGTTTTCTAGAAAATCTTTAGGAAATGCATGGGCACCCATAAATGTTGGTACAATATCTATTGGATGGTTATTGTTTATCTTTTCAATGACTTTTAAAGATTTTAATTCAGATTCTGTGTCTAGACCGTATCCAGATTTTGCCTCAATAGTTGTTGTTCCTAAAGAAATGAAACGTTCTATTCTAGATATGGATTTTTCATACAGCTGATCAGTAGTAGCAGTCCTAAGGCTCTCAACGCTAGAAACAATACCTCCACCATTTTCAGTAATTTCTTCATATGTAGCACCAGAGAGCCGTAAACGATGCTCATCACTTCTTAAATCAAGAAAGATTGGGTGTGTATGCGAATCTACAAATCCAGGAGTAACGAGCTTGCCTTTGCAATCAATTGTTTTTTCTCCATTACCTGATCCGATTGCTACAATTCGATCTTTTTCAATTAATAATGAAGTATCATAGATATACTTAACGCCATTGGAGTCGATGGTAGTTAAACAGCCAATATTGTCTAATTTAATCGATAAGGACATTATAGAGATGGTACGTCAACACCCCATTGATTAGCATTATCAATAGCATCACTATAGCCTGCATCTACATGGCGAATAATTCCCGTTGCAGGATCATTAGTTAAAACTCGTTCGGCTCTAATAGCCATCTCTTTTGTACCGTCTACGCATATAACTTGACCTGCATGTATTGATAAGCCCATACCTACTCCACCGCCTTGATGGATTGATACCCATGTTGACCCACTAGCGGTGTTTAATAAGGCATTTAATAATGGCCAATCAGCAACGGCATCAGAACCATCTTTCATTGATTCGGTTTCTCTATATGGTGAGGCAACTGATCCGCAATCTAAGTGATCTCTGCCAATTACAATTGGAGCAGATAATTGTCCAGTTGCTACCATTTCATTCAATTTAACTCCAAACTTTGCTCTTTGATCGTACCCTAGCCAGCAAATTCTTGATGGCAGCCCTTGAAATTCGACTTGATCTTTTGCCATGTTAATCCAATTGGTCAATACTTTGTCATGAGGGAACATTTCTAAGACAGCGGCATCGGTTTTATAAATATCTTCAGGGTCACCAGATAGCGCAACCCATCTAAAAGGACCTTTGCCCTGGCAAAAAAGTGGGCGAATATATTCTGGGATAAAACCTGGAAAATCAAAAGCATTAATTAATCCTCCTTTTTTTGCTTGTCCTCGAAGATTGTTTCCATAATCAAACGCTATTGAACCCATTTTTTGAAGTTGAATTATCGCTTCGCAATGAGTGACCATTGAACGATATGATTCATTAATATATTTTTTTGGGTTAGCTTTACGAAGCCCATTTGATTCTTCAAGCGATAATCCGTTGGGTATATATCCATCTAATTCATCATGCGCAGATGTTTGATCGGTTACCATATCTGGAATAAAGCTCAATTCAACCATTTTAGGTACAATATCTGCTGCATTTCCTGGTAATCCAATCGTTATAGCTTTTTTGTTACTTTTGGCCTTATTTGCTATAAAAATGGCTTCATCTAGTGTATCTACAGATATATCAAGATATTTTGTTTTAATACGACGATCAATTCTTGATTGATCTACTTCTATACAAATAGCAATACCATTATTCATTTTTACAGCAAGTGGTTGTGCACCTCCCATACCACCTAAGCCAGCCGTAACTACAATCCTACCTGATAAATCTGAATCATAATGTTTTTTGGCTGCTGCTGCAAAGGTTTCATAGGTTCCCTGTAGAATTCCTTGGGTACCAATGTAAATCCAGGAACCAGCAGTCATTTGACCGTACATCATCAACCCTTCTTTATCTAAATCATTGAAATGGTCCCAATTCGCCCATTCAGGAACAAGGTTAGAATTTGCTATCAAAACTCTTGGGGAAGAGATGTGTGTCCTTACAACACCCACAGGTTTACCAGATTGAATTAGAAGGGTTTCATCTGGATTCAGTCTTTTTAATGTTTCTAGAATCGCGTTAAATGATTTCCAATCTCTGGCCGCTTTTCCTTTTCCACCATAAACAACTAAATCATCGGGATTTTCAGCAACATTAGGATCTAGATTATTTTGAATCATCCTATATGGAGCTTCTATTTGCCAATTTTTGCAAGCAATTTTGCTTCCTACGGGTGATAAAACGTCATGTTTAGGCATAAGTAGTTTCCTTAAGAGGAAAAATATAATAAAAACATGTTATAGTCTAGTTAATAATTATTTATAAATATAATTTTTGATCTTCTGGAAGTACGTTTTGTTTTGAGATAGTGAATTATATGAAAAAAATGCTACCGAATTAAATCGTGTTACCTTTGTGTATTTAACTTTTATTAATGCTTCTTGAGGATTTTGATTATATGTAGAAATACCCATTACAATTTTGTTACGGTATTTATTTGGAAGATTATCATACATAATATCAATGTTGGCCGCAAAGACCTTAAGATCTGTGGCATAATTCATTAGAAATGCTTTATCTAGGTATCCCGCAACGAGCCATACATCCCATTCTTGATAAAATCTTTCGCGAGCTTCATAAAGACTGGGCTTTACGGCCGCAGAAAGTTCTATGCTAGGATCTAACAAAGTAATCATATCTTTAGTTGCACTAACAAGATCAGTTATTGATTTTCGTAAATAATCATTCCATTGCTGAGTAGAATATTGATCTATATTTAACCCAGCAGTTTGCTCGATTGAACTATTATATTTTCTATAATTTGCAATTGCGTAAGGATTTTTACCGTATCCGCTATCATGATATCGAATATAATCAAGATGTATTCCATCAATATTATATTCTTCAATTAATTCCTTAAAAACCTTTAATAAATAACTATTTACTTTAGGGTGCGCTGGCGATAAGTATATTCCCTCAAACCCATTATTACGGTTTCTATTCTTTTTAATTATTGAATTAATATTTAATTGTGCAAAATCATTTTGATCTAGCCAATCTTTCTTGGAATTGATTAAATGCTCAGATTGTAATGGCTTAACGCTTGATGACCATAATAGATAAGTATTAAGCCATACATGAACATCTAAACCTTTTTCCTTAGCAAGAGGGATAAGATATGACAATGGATCAAAATCTAATTTTTTAATTAATGATGATTTTGGAACATATTTTGAATTATAAAAGGCATCACCTCGCCCTCTAACCTGAACGACAATATTGTTGAAACGATTTATAACAGCATATTCAAGCATTTTATTAATGCTCTCTTCAGATACCATTGATGTTCTTACTACCCATAGATAGCGTTCTTTAAAAATTGATTCTTGTGAAAATAATAAAGAATTAGTAAAAATAAAAAGAAAGGCAATAGTTAATATTGCCTTTTTAGATATTTTTAAAAAAAGTTTTCGATTATATTTATTTTTCTGATTCTTCAACTTCAACTTTTTCAGCACTACTGAATTCAACAAACTCAATAATTGATACTGAGGCACGATCATTGTCTCGAAATCCGCGCTTTATTATGCGTGTATAACCACCTTTTCTATCTACATATTGAGGTGCAATATCATGAACTAATGTATGCACATCATCTTTAAAGGGTAGTTTTTTTAAAATCTGCCTAGTTGAATTAAAATCAGCTTTTTTGGCCTTTGTAATTAAAGGCTCAATAAATGTGCGCAACTCTTTAGCTCGAGAATCAGTAGTTTGAATACGCTTATGCTTAATCAAATTTGAAGCTAAATTTCTTAGTAAAGCCTTCCTATGAGAAGGGTTTACTCCAAGTTTTCTGCCTTTTTTTTGATGCCTCATTGATTTTAGACTTCAAGTTTTAAATATTTATCAACATCCATACCAAAACTAATTCCCATATCATCAAGTTTCTCAACAAGTTCAGTAAGTGACTTACGGCCAAAATTCTTATATTTTAACATTTCACTTTCTTCCTTACTAACAAGCTCATAAATATGTTTAATACCTGCGGCCTGAAGACAATTATGACTACGAACAGAAAGTTCCATCTCATCAATAGTTAGATTCAATAAATTCCTAACTTTTATAATTTCTTCACTGATTTTCTCAGTCACCTCAAGAACTTCGGGTTTGGCTATAGACTCAACAAGTCTTAAATGGTCCATTAATACTGTAGCAGAATAACTAATTGCATCTTGAGGAGTGACAGATCCATCAGTTTCAAGTTCAATTGAAAGAATCTCAATAGGATCTTTAGCGCCTGGCACAGGTTGCACATTAAAGGTAACTTTAGTTACTGGGTTAAAAATACTATCCATAGCTAAAGTTCCTATAGGAGCATTTGGAAGCTCGTTTTCTTCAGAAGGTATATATCCCTTTCCAACGCCTATTCTAAGTTCAATTTCAAACTTTCCATTAGTGTTAACCTCGGTAATATATTGATCTTGATTTAAAACTTCAAATTGGTCAGTTGCTTTTTGAATTTCAGCCGCTGTAAACACTTTTTTCCCTTTAAGTGATATTTTTACATTATCTACATCTGAATCTGAAAGTTTAAATCTAACAGACTTTAGATTCTGAATAATATCTGCCATATCTTCTTTTACTCCTGAAATAGTAGAAAATTCATGAAGAACTCCTTCTACTTTAACATTTGTAATAGCCGCTCCAGGCAAACTTGTAAGCAATACGCGTCTTAATGCATTACCTACTGTTACTCCATATCCACGCTCAAGTGGTTGAAGAACAAATTTTCCATAAGTTTCTGTTAAGGTATCTTTTACTGTTTTAATTTTTAATTTATATTCTTTTTTTGCCATTGGATTAATAACCTTATTTTT
>CAYLUE010000064.1:0-7252 GCA_964386795.1 uncultured bacterium | reverse complement strand
CCAATCACAACTGCTTCATAATTAGATTTGGAATTAAATGTCTGAAGGTATTCATTGGCTGTTTCTAGTGGAAGGGATATAAGTAACCCCCCAGAGGTTTGCGCATCGGCAACCATCATTTGCTGAGTTTTAGATATTTGATTTGAAAAATTTGAAAATTCAGAAACATATTCATGATTTCGCTGTGTACCTTGTGGGATAATTCCCATTTCTGCTAAATCTAAAACCCCATTTAGAAATGGTATTTTATTAAAATCAATTTGACAGGAAACGTCACTGGATCTACACATTTCAGCTAAATGACCCAATAGGCCAAACCCTGTTACATCGGTGGCCGCATGCGCACCAAATTCCTTCATTAATTTGGAAGCGTATTTATTTAAGGTTGACATGCATTTTACCGCTTCGGTTTCAATTGTTTTTGAAGCTAGTTCTTTTTTGATTGCGGTTGCTATAATTCCCGTACCAAGGGGTTTGGTCAAGATTAAAAGATCCTTTGCTTTCGCACCTGAGTTTTTTATCAATGAAGAATCATCAACCTCACCAGTCACAACCAAACCATACTTAGGTTCTTTATCATCAATTGAGTGCCCACCAAGAATTGGAATTCCAGCCTCCTCAGCTTTATCTACCCCTCCTTTTAGAATTTGACTTGCAACCTGTTTTGGAATATCATTGATGGGAAATGCGAAAATATTGAGAGCAAAGGTAGGCTTTGCCCCCATTGCGTAGATATCCGATAGCGAATTAGCCGCTGCTATTTGGCCGAATTGATAAGGATCATTAACAATGGGAGTAAAAAAATCTACCGTTTGTACTAATAGCCTTTTGTCATCTAATCGCACTACCGCAGCATCATCACAATCGTCAAAACCCACAATGACATCTTTAGAATTTACGCTCTTAAAATTGCTCAGAACCTGAGCAAGGTCTTTTGGACCAATTTTACACGCTCATCCTGCGCCATGCGAAAATTGCGTCAATTTTATTTTATTAACTTTTGACATATGCAAAATTTAATATAAACCATCTACCTTTCAGAATACCTTAAAATAAAAAAAACTACACAATAGATTGTTTTAAGAATCATAAGATATTTAAATTCACAGTGTAATAAGTGGATAAAAAATCATTTTTTATAATTTAAAACCAAGTTTTAAAAGTAGACGCGTAAATATGATCGCATTTGAAAATCATTTAAATTAAACTACCAAAGAATAAATACATGAGCAGAAAAACACAAGATCTTCAAGAAGCAGTAATTCGTTTTGCGGGTGACTCTGGAGATGGAATGCAGTTAACTGGAGGTAGGTTTACCGAGACCACCGCAGTTTTTGGCAATGACCTTAGTACTTTCCCTGATTTTCCAGCAGAGATCCGCGCTCCAGCTGGTTCGTTGGCAGGGGTTAGCGCATTTCAGATTAAATTTAGCTCCAAAGATATCCACACCCCTGGAGATTCACCAAACGTATTAGTAGCGATGAATCCAGCAGCACTAAAAGTTCATCAGCAAGATGTTGCTCCTGGTGGAATGATTATTTGTAATACAAATACCTTTACTCCAAAGAATTTAAAATTAGCGGGCTATGAAACCAATCCACTTGAGGATAAAACCTTAGAGGATTATTATACGGTTTATGATATTGAAATGAGTAAGATGGTTTCCACTGCCTGCGAGGATTTAGATTTACCATCGAAGTCTGTTGAAAGAACAAAAAACTTTTTTGCTTTAGGTCTTTTATTTTGGATTTATGATAGACCGACTCAGCCAACCAAAGATTGGCTAGCAATTAAGTTTGCAAAAAAACCCGAGCTAATCGAAGCTAATGTCCGTGCGATGGATGCTGGTTACAACTTTGGGGAAACAACAGAAATTTTTACCACTCGCTATACTGTAAGCAAAGCTGATTTACCTGCTGGAAAATATAGAAATGTTGTTGGAAATTATGCTCTTTCTTTAGGGCTTGCTGCTGCTGCGGAAAAATCAAAATTAGAATTGTTTCTCGGTAGTTACCCGATTACTCCTGCAAGTGACATACTGCATACCTTATCTGCTTGGAAGTATTTAGGTATTAAAACGTTTCAAGCTGAGGATGAAATTGCCGGTGTTACTTCAGCATTAGGTGCGGCCTTTTCCGGTAATCTTGCTGTGACTACGACTTCAGGTCCAGGTATTGCCTTAAAAGGGGAAGCATTAGGACTTGCTGTAATATGTGAACTTCCACTGGTTGTTGTAAATGTTCAGCGGGGCGGACCTAGTACCGGTCTTCCAACTAAAACCGAACAATCAGATTTACTGCAAGCGTTATATGGTCGCAATGGTGAAGCACCCATGCCAGTAATTGCTTCGTCAACGCCTGGCGATTGTTTTTATGTGGCTTATGAAGCTTGTCGAATTGCAGTAAAATACATGACCCCTGTGATGTTATTAACTGATGGATATCTCGCTAATGGATCAGAGCCATGGATTATTCCTAAACTAAAAGATTTGCCAGACATAAAAGTTAAATTTGCAGATAAGTCATCCAAAGTAGATGATCAATATATGCCCTACTTAAGAGAGAAAAAGACATTAGCTAGGCCTTGGGCTATTCCAGGAACCGCTGGACTAGAGCACCGTATTGGAGGCCTTGAAAAAGAAGATGTCACTGGTGATGTTAGTTATGACCCAGAAAACCATCACCATATGGTTGAAACGCGTGCAAAAAAAGTTGCCAATATTTCTAGCGAATTTGATAAAACCGAAGTGTTTGGAAAAAAGAGCGGTGATTTATTGATTCTAGCATGGGGTGGAACAAGGGGAGCGTGTCTGTCAGCAGCTGAACGACTGATCAAGGATGGTTATAAAATTGGATATGTGCATTTACGGTGGATTAATCCACTTCCTGATGATCTTGGTGAAATATTAATTAAATATAAAAATGTGTTGATTCCTGAGATTAATTTTGGACAATTAATTAAAGTAATTAGATCAGAATATCTTGTTGATGCTAAAGGGCTCAATCAAGTATACGGTAAACCAATCACCTCTGCTGATATCCAAGATGCAGCAAAGAAATTAATAGGATAGAATTATGCCAGAATCGAAAACTCAAGCAACTTATACCCGAAAAGATTTTACTTCTGACCAAGCCGTAAGATGGTGTCCTGGTTGTGGAGATTATGCTATTTTAGCGCAAACCCAAAAAGTCTTCCCTGACTTAGGAAGAAAAAAAGAAGAGTTTGTCTTTGTTTCAGGAATAGGTTGCTCAAGTAGATTTCCTTACTACATGGATACCTATGGTTTTCATACAATCCATGGCAGGGCAACTGCAATAGCTAGCGGTATAAAGATAGCGAGACCCGATTTGTCTGTATGGGTGGTCACCGGTGATGGTGATGGCCTATCTATTGGCGGTAATCATACTATTCATCTAATGCGTAGAAATTTAGATTTGAACGTTATGCTATTTAACAATCGGATTTATGGATTAACAAAAGGCCAATATTCGCCCACTTCAGAAGTTGGTAAAATAACAAAGTCTACACCTATGGGATCGCTTGATATTCCATTTAACCCATTATCATTAGCGTTAGGCGCTGGCTCAACTTTTGTTGCAAGAACCATAGATAAAGAGACTAAGCATTTGCAAGCAATGGTAGCAGAGTCTTACGGACATAAAGGAACTTCTTTCCTAGAGATTTATCAAAATTGTAATATTTTTAATGACGGTGCATTTTCTCCATTAACCGATCGCGACACTAAATCCGATACCGTGCTTTGGCTTGAAGATGGTAAGCCTCTAGTTTTTGGAGCTGAAACTTCAAAAGGGATTCGGTTGGATGGAAATAAGCCAGTTGTTGTAGAAATTGGTGATAAATGGAGCGAAGACGATTTACTTGTTCATGATAAAAGTGATTATGTTATCGCTTCATTACTCGCAAACATGACTTATTTGCCCGAATTTCCAGATCCTATCGGAGTGTTTTATAATATCCAATCTCCAACATATGAAGATATGCTTACTGAGCAAATAGGGCACGCTATCAAGAAAAAACCAAAGGCATCAGTACAAGATTTACTAAACTCTGGTGATACTTGGACAATTAAATAATGTGTAATTTTGGCTAATCGTAAAGAAAAAGACAGTATGGGGGAAATGGAAGTACCTGATAACAGGTACTATGGAGCGCAAACCCAGCGTTCACTCCAGAATTTTAATATCGGTGGTGAAAAATTTCAGAGAGAATTGATTCGAGCATACGGTATTTTGAAAAAAGCTGCAGCGATTTCTAATGAATCAGCACAAAAGCTTGATAGTAATATATCTAAAGCGATCATTCAAGCTGCAGATGAAGTCATTGAAGGTAAGCTAGATGAGCATTTCCCTTTGGTTGTCTGGCAAACTGGATCTGGAACACAATCCAATATGAATTTTAATGAGGTGATTGCCAATCGCGCTATTGAAGTTATGGGTGGCCAACTAGGGAGCAAGGATCCCGTACACCCTAATGATCATGTTAATATGTCGCAGTCAACCAATGACACATTTCCAACTGCAATTAATATTGCTGCCACTGAAATGGTTAATAGTCAATTAGTTCCATCATTAAAAAAATTATTACAATCGTTAAATCAAAAATCTAAGGAATTTGATTCGATTATCAAGCTTGGCCGAACTCACCTGCAGGATGCAACACCCTTAAGCCTAGGTCAGGAATTTTCAGGATATGCTTCAGCCATAAGCCATGGCATAGAGAGAATTGAGACATCATTGAGCCACTGCTATGAACTTGCAATGGGAGGTACTGCTGTTGGGACTGGAATCAATTCATATGAGGGCTTTGCTGAATCTGTAGCAGAAAATATTGCTTCTATTACTGGGCTTCCATTTAAATCAGCTGCAAACAAATTCGAAGCTCTTGCTTCTCAGGATTGTATTGTTGAATTATCTGGCTCATTAAAAACCTTGGCAACCTCTTTATTTAAAATAGCAAATGATATTAGGTGGTTAGCAAGTGGACCGCGTTCAGGTATTGGAGAAATTATTATTCCTTCCAATGAGCCCGGTTCATCAATTATGCCTGGAAAAGTAAATCCTACTCAATGCGAAGCTATGACAATGGTTTGTACTCAAGTTATGGGTAATGATTTCACAATTTCAATTGCGGGAGCTAGTGGAAATTTTGAATTAAATGTCTTTCGACCTGTAATCGCATATAATATTATCCAATCTATTCGATTATTAAATGATGCCTGCGATTCATTTCGCGAGCATTGCGTTGATGGAATAATTCCAAATAATGAAAGAATCCAATCCAATTTATATAATTCTTTAATGCTGGTAACGGCGTTAAATCCCCATATTGGATACGATAAAGCTGCTGAAGTAGCAAAAAAAGCACATAATGATAATACTTCATTGAGAGAAGCAATTATTGAATTAGGCTATATGTCCGGAGAAGATTTCGATACATTGGTTGATCCCAATAAAATGATTAAACCATCAGAAAAATAATTTTTGATCAATATTAGCTTAGGCCGTCATCATAATTTTGGCTGTTAATAGCAGTTTAATTACTTAGATTTTTTCATGGATAAGATGATTTCATTTAATCAAATTATAAAATATTTTAAAAGCGCTGCTATCGTGTCATTTGTTGGTGCGATAACCGTTCTTCTGTATATATTTTATTTAGCTCAAAATCTTCCGTCTTTAGATCAGCTTGAAAATTACGACCCAGATTTAATTACAAGAATTTATTCTGCTGATGATGAAGTCTTAGCTGAGTTATTTTTCGAAAAAAGAATTTTTGTTACCTTAGATCAAATTCCTAATAATATGAAAAATGCAGTAATCGCTTCCGAGGATAGGCGTTTTTATAGCCATTGGGGCATTGATTCCAAAAGTATTCTTAGAGCAATAGTAGTGAATATCATCAACTTAGGCTATGAGCAAGGATTCAGTTCTCTTACCCAGCAGGTAGCTAGAACACTTTACGATACGATTGGTTTTAAAAAAACGATCACGAGAAAGATTAAAGAGATCATAACCGCTATTCAGATTGAAAGGACCTATACAAAAGATGAAATTTTGGAAATGTATTTGAATAATGTGCATTTTGGACACGGCACTTATGGGGTACAGGTAGCAGCAAAAAGATATTTTAAAAAAGATGTTTCATTATTGACTCTAGGTGAGAGCGCTATGCTTGTTGGTATTTTACCTGCCCCTGCGAGATTTTCTCCAATTACGCATCCAGAGCGGGCCCATTACAAACGAAATGTAGTATTGCGAGTAATGCGTAATGAAAAGTTTATAAATAAGGATATGTTTTTAGAAGCACGAGCAATTGAAAGAGAAAATATTATCGCCAATCAGGCCAAAGGGGTTGCTCCATATTTTACTGAATATGTACGAAGAACAATGGAGAAGGAGGATGACCAATTAGGTGTTAATCTATATAGGGATGGCCTAAAGATTTACACGACACTTGATTCAAGACTGCAAAAAGTAGCTGAAGAATCCTTGATGAATGCTATTAGACAAAACCAAAGCAAATTAAATACGAGACTATTTAATAACGATGAAGAATTTTCTCAACTTGCCTATTTAGGCATTTTCCCTGAAGATACTGTTAAAATGATGATGCAAGGAGATTCTATTTTATATGAGGATCTTCGTAACAAATTATTAGTTCAAGGCGCTTTTGTTGCTTTAGATCCAAATTCTGGAGCTATACTAGCTATGGTTGGAGGTAGACCGGACTACCATGATCAGTACAATAGAGCCGTTCAGGCAAAAAGGCAACCAGGGTCTGTATTTAAACCTATGGTATACACTACGGCAATCGATAACGGCTATCCAGTTTCTAAACAGCTATTAAATCAACCGTTGGTTCTTAGAGTCCTTAATGCAGATGGGGAGTGGGAGAAATGGATGCCAAGAAATTATGATGGCACTACCAGTGGATTAACTTCCTTAAGGGAAGGAATTCGAAAATCTGTTAATCTTGTCGCGGTAAGAGTAGTCAAAGAGTTAGTGCCTGCCACTGAGGTAAAAGCAACGGCTAGACGCATGGGAATTACAACTGATATTCGAGCAGTGGACGCGATAGCGCTAGGAACATCTGAAGTATTTTTACTAGATATAGTAAACGCATATTCAGCATTCTCAAATCAAGGACTTTTGAACCAGCCATTTGGAATTACACGGGTTGAGGATCGCTATGGAAATGTGATAAAAGAATATTTTCCTATTAGAGAAGAAGT
>CAYLUE010000063.1:0-7427 GCA_964386795.1 uncultured bacterium | reverse complement strand
CCAACCCTTCCAATGGCATAGCCTAAAATCAATAAAGGAGCAACTATATCAGCAAAGGCAATCCACCTAAGGTTATTTTTCTTAATAATATATGTTACAGCTAATAGACCACCTAAGAGGCCTCCAAGGAATACTAAACCACCACCGGAAAAAATCATTCCTATGGGGTCGTTTAAGAATTGTTCAAAATTTTCTAATAAAAAATATATCCTAGAACCAACAATACCACCTACGGCTGCGGCGAAAACAATATCACCTGCTAAGGCGGGTTTATGGCCTAATCTCTTCAAGTCTTTATTTAAAAAATAATAACAAGTGTAAAAAGCTATCATTAACATAAATCCATAGGAATTGATAACAGGATGAAATGAAAAACCAAAAATACTTACTTCGCCAAAATCAAAAATTACTGGAAACATTATAGTTTACCTCCGCAATTAGCACAAAATTTATGCGTTGATTGAATCTTTTTTCCGCAATCAGTGCAGAAACTACTCTTATTACTATTTGATGGTGTTTTACTAGTTTCGTTTTTTGTTTGGCTATAAAACATTGCACCCACCACCACAGAGACTACACTTAAAACCAAAAGCGGTTGCCAGAGCGGTAGCTTATGCCGAATTGGGATATTCTTGATATTAGAAGAGACGTTCTGACTATTTGCCGCAATATTTTGAAGCGAGTTTATTGATATATCCTGAGTTGGATTATCGTAGCTAAAGCTAATAGTTTTCTTAGAGTTGGAAATATAATTATTTATATGTATACGTTTAAAGCTTATGCCATGCTGATCTTTAAAATCTTCGGACTGCTTTTCAGAAAAAATAAAATTATTCGCTACAAGGGGTTCTTGAACTACTATATGCGCATCGTTGATTGGATAATTTATTTGAAAAGTGAAATCCCCAGATCGCCCAGTACCTTTTTTAGTTAATCCATAAAAAATAAAAATTCTAAATTTGCTCTCTGTAATCTTTTTTTCGATATAATTGCTTGCTGAATTTTTTGATAAAACGATGTCTTGTACTTGCGGATTTTCTGTAGACCCGCTAACATAGAAAATGCTATCAGTATTTGAAGGGGCAAGGATTTTTACATTCAATGGTAAGTAATCCTCAATAACTTCAGCTTCTATTTCTGCCATTAGCCCACTGAAATAATATTCAGGATAAATTACTACATCATAGCTTTTAAATGGAGATGACTGAGCTACAAGTGTAAAAAGGCAGCTAATAAAAAGTTGGGTAATATATTTTTTCATTAAAGATTTATTTATTAATAAATAATCTAGAAATTATTATTTTCATTTCATTATCCTAATAAAATCATAAATGATGATAATTGAATTTAATTTAGTTTTAAATCAATTCTTAGCTTGAAGTGGTAAATTTTATTAATACGAAAAGGTCATAAATCGTGTGAGTATATGCTGCTATTCCAAAGCCTCGAAAAATATATACAACGCCTAAAAAGATTCCAGCCATAAATCGAATCAAGAAAAGATAAGTGGATGGATCCTCTCCATAGGGACCGACAAAATGGAAAATCGAGAAAAGAGAAGCTGCTAAAAGTACTGATCCTATATTTTTCCCAAAAGCACTCCACTGAAATACTAATCCTAGTATATACGCAAATCCAGTTATCAGTATCACTCTAAAGGCAAATTCTTCGTAAATACCTGCTCCTACTGCCAAAACAACTTGCTGGAGTAGCCTCTCATCCTTGCTTGACATTAAATATTCTGGAGCTCTTAGCATTAATATCATTAAAACAAATGCCCATCCAATACTTTCAAACAGCATAGTTAATAAATATTCCCCATTGATGTGGGTAGCTTCTAATTCTTTTTTTTGTCGCAAAAAAGCAATAATAAAACCAATCAAAAAAGTGCCGCCAAAACCATACGTACCAAGAATACCAAACATTTCAAGTATTTGTCTCATTAAAACATCAGCGCCATTCCTTAATAAAGGCAAGTCGCTAGCTGAAATAGCAAAAATTCCTATCTCATAGATTAATAGCAGTGGTAGCGTGAAAATGAAACTGTATAGCGGGGTATTGGTTACGGTCCAATAAGAACGAGATTTCATGATTTAGTCAGAATCAATTTGAAGAATTGCGAGCAAAGCTTCCTGTGGTATTTCAACTTTCCCTATCGACTTCATCCTCTTTTTGCCTTCCTTTTGTTTTTCCCATAATTTTCTTTTACGGGTTATGTCCCCACCATAACATTTTGCAGTTACATTTTTCTTAATAGCTTTTACGGTCGACCGTGATATTACTTTATTGCCTAAGGCAGCTTGAATAGGTACATCAAACATTTGCCGGGGTATTAACTCCTTTAGCTTACTGCAGAGAGCAACGCCTCGATGATAGGCATTTTCGGTGTGAGTAATAATTGATAATGCATCAACAGGTTCATTATTGATTAGAATATCAAGTTTTTTTAAATCTCCAGAAACAAATTCATTTAAATGATAATCAAGAGAGGCGTAGCCTTTAGTGGTGGACTTTAATTTATCATAAAAATCGAAAATAATTTCTCCCAAAGGGAGCTCATAATGCAATTGGGCTTTATCTGAAGTAAGATAGCTTGTGTTCTTATAAATCCCTCTTTTCTTTTGACATAAGGTCATTATACCACCAATATAATCTTTTGGCGTAATAATCTCTGCGGATACAAAAGGCTCTAAGATAGATTGAATTTCTCCTGTAGGGGGCATTTTTGAAGGTGTATCTACCTCAATCATTTCGCCATTTTTATTTTCAATTTTATAACGAACGTTAGGTGTAGTTGTTACTAAAGCAATATCGAATTCGCGCTCTAACCTCTCTTGGATAATTTCCATATGAAGCAACCCTAAAAAACCACACCTAAAACCGAAGCCTAATGCTTCACTTGTTTCTGGCTCATAAAGCAAAGAGGCGTCGTTTAGTTTTAATTTTTCAAGAGCCATTCTTAGCTGGTCGTAATCATCGCTATCCGAAGGATACAGTCCTGAAAAAACCATGGGTTTAATATCTTTAAATCCAGGCAGTGGTTCTGTGCTCGGGTTGTTTTTTGATGTGACAGTATCACCTGGTAAAATATGTGATACATCTCTAATGCTTCCTAAAAAATAGCCTACATCACCTGCTTTTAATTCTTTTGCCGGCATCTGCTTTAAAACAAAGTGGCCAACCTCAGTTATATCGTATTCTCTATTATGAGCAAAAAATTTAGCCTTTTCGCCAGGTTTTATCGCACCATCAAATACACGAATATAAGGGATAGCTCCTTTATAGTTATCGTGTACAGAGTCAAAAATCATAGCTCTTAAAGGTTTATCAGATTGATCTTTTGGTGAGGGGATTTTTTGAATAATAGCATCAAAAATACCTTCAATACCTTCACCTGTTTTTGCGCTCACTGAAACAATATCGCTTTTTTGACAACCTAAAAGCTCCATTAGCTGCTCTTCAACCACATCAATTCTTGCGCTTGGTAAATCTACCTTATTAATAACTGGAATAATTACAAGATCATTTTCAAGCGCAAGATAGGCATTGCTAACAGTCTGCGCTTCTACGCCTTGTACAGCATCCACAAGAAGTAGTGTACCTTCGCAAGCGGCTAAAGATCTTGAAACCTCATAAGTAAAATCAACATGGCCGGGTGTATCAATTAAGTTAAAAATATATTCTGTCTTATTTGAATGAGTATACTTCATTTGAATGGGATGGCTTTTAATAGTGATTCCTCTCTCACGCTCTAAATCCATACTATCTAAAACTTGAGATTTCATATCTTTCTTTGAAAGCGTTTTTGTTTCTTCGAGCAGTCTATCCGCTAAAGTAGACTTGCCATGATCAATGTGCGCGATAATACAAAAATTGCGTATTTGAGAAGTATTCATCAAAAAATTTAACTCCTTATTATGTCAAACAACGATTCAAAAATAGAGTATTTTCATAACATTTGCCGTAAGTTATGATACACTTATTAAAGGTCATGAAGTATGAAAAAAGTAGTTTTTATTGTTTTTATTTTGATGATTGGTTGTCAAGATAAGAAAGAAGAAGAAACAAGTCCATTTGCTGGAACTTGGCAATTAATTGAAATGGGCAAGTATATAGTTTCAGGTAAATGTAGCGGTGAAATTGATGATGAAGAATACCGTGGTCTTAAATCAAAAGGGTTTACACTTACACTTGAATTGAAAAAAGATGGTACTGGAACTGAAACAAGAACAGGTCCAGATGCAGGTGTAGAGAATTTTTCATGGACTCATGTTGGTGAAACATTATGCATCAAAAATGAATGTATTCCTTATGAAATGACTGCTAATGAGCAAACCTTTAGAATAAATCTACAAGAAGATGCTTATTGTTTAGATGAAGATTATAATGTTACTGTTCATGATAGTAAAAGATCTTGTGAAAATGCGAGCACATCTAATGCTTGGTATCCGGAGCAGTGTTTTACGGAAAGATATAGGAAGAAACTTTAGTAAAACCCTAGGCTTCTCCCTTGAATTTCACCGATACTAACTTTGATACGCCCTTTTTTTCCATAGTTACACCGTACAAATAGTCAGCCACTTCCATCGTAAGTTTATTATGAGTCACAACAATAAATTGTGTGTCTTGTGCAAATTTATTTAAAACACGTTTAAATTTTTGAATATTGACATCATCAAGTGGGGCATCGACTTCATCTAAAACGCAATATGGACTAGGCTTATATTGATATATAGCAAAAAGTAATGCGATAGCAGTTAATGATTTTTCTCCAGCAGAAAGCATTCTAAGATTTTGATTCTTTTTTCCAGGAGGCTGAGCCTGAATTACTATTTGTGCTTCTAAGGAATCATCGCTTCCATCTAATGACAAAGAAGCACTGCCGCCTTCAAAAAACATACCAAATAATTTAGAAAAATTTGTATTAATTTGATCAAATGTAGATTCAAATTTCTCTCTAGCTACAATATCTATCTTTGTGATTGTTTCCTTTAGATTGTCTTCAGATTTTAAGATATCAATGCGCTGTTCAATTAAGTTCTCTAATCGCTTCTGCTCATCCTCGTAATCCTGCTGTGCAGCCATATTCAAAGGTCCGATATTTTCTAAGCTTTTTTGAATTTTTTCTATTTCTAATTCTAAATCATCAATATCGCTATCGACCTTCATATCCTTAGGGATCTTGGAATTATATTTTTCCATCATTCGCTCTTTAATATTATTTATTTTTTGATCGAGTTCAACTATCCGTAATTCATTTATTTTTTGTTGCTCAAAGAGAGTTTCTTTCAATAGTTGTTCAGAATTGATTTTTTCTTGAACTGCTTCCATCGCTTCAAATGTACCGGTAACAGTTTGCTGCTTTAGGTCTAACACAGACTTCTCTTTTGCAATATCGCCACTAATATTCTTTAATTCATTTTCTTCGTTTACAATTTTAATATCTAAAGTTTTTTTCAACTCGCTTAGTTCATTGGTTTCTTTATTGATCTCTTTATCTCTATGCTCTAATTCAAGGGAGGTTTGCTTAGCTGCTTCTTTCTGAATAGAAATACTATTAAAACGATTTTCCATATTCAATAAATCAATTCTTATCTCTTGAACTTTTTGTTGAAAATTGTCTCTAGTTTGCTGAACTTCAGAAAAGGACTTTGAAGCAACTTCTATTTCTTTTTGTAATTTCTTAATCAATTTTTCAGTATCAATAATTGATGGATTTATATCGTTTACTTTTTCATTTAATACATCAAGATCTTTTTGAGCTGATTCTGCCTCTTTATGTAGCTCTTTTATTGTATTAAGATTCTGTGATTGTTTATAATGATTTTTTATTTGAATTGACTGCATTTCATTTAGGTGATTATTCTCTAGAATATATTTTTTATCTAGATGGCTGAGAATACTAACAAAATCACATATTAAGCCTTCTAGTGATAAATATTGAGCTTCATTTTTATCAATCTCATGTTCAAATGATATTATTTGTTTTTCAATAGCTTGAACTTTCTTCTGCCTGCCAATTATATTAGTTTCTTTTAATTTATTTTGATATTTCAACAGCATATTTTTTCCAACATAAGTACCATTTAAATCAACTAAATCCCATTGATCGCCTATTGCCGTTGTTTGGGTTTTATTAATATCTTTTACTATCAACAAATTACCAAGTAGCGCTTCAGCAACATTAGCATTCAATTTTGAAAATTTACATAAATCTAATGCCCGACCTAATATTCCTTCATTCTTAGGGATAGGGGATTTTTTTGTTTTGAATTTCTTTAATTCTTTTAAAGGCAGTATTGAAAAATTACCAAGTTTCTTTGCCTTGGCTGATGAAAGGATTTTCATTGCTGAGCTTTTATCTTTTACAACAAGGCATTTTACCCAACTACCCAGTGCGCTTTGGAACGCCATTTCATATTTTGACTCAATTTGAAATAACTCCCCAACCGGCCCAATTAGTCCTTCATATTCATTTTGATTAGAAAGGATTTTTTTTGCACCCTCCGGATATCCTTGCTTTTGCTCTAACAATTCATTAAAAAAACTTAGCTGAGATTTCAGAGTGTTTAATTCTGACTTTTTTGAATGTAAATCCATCTGAAGAGAAGAAAATTCTGTTTCATTTTTTGCATGCTTTTTTTGATTGGTGTCAATTTCTGATTTTATCTTATCAACTTTTTTATTCAGTAGGCTAATTTCACTATCAATGTTTTTTTGCTCAGATGAAAATTTTTCTTGATCATTCTCAAGATTCTTTATTTTAACATTCAAATGTTTAATAACAGCTGTTTTTTCTTCAATAGATGATGTTGATCTATCTAAAATAGAGCGATCACTAACTATTTTTTCCTGCGCGTCCCACCTTGAAGCTTGCATTGATTTTACGTTATCCTGAGCAGATAAATATTTATCTTGGACTTTCTTGAACTCATCATTTTTTGTATTGAATAAATTGCGCTGATCTTCAATATCAGGTGAAAGTTGCTTTGCGTTTTTTTCAAATTCTGCGATGTGCTCTGAAAGTTTAATTTTTTTTGTTTTGCTAGACTCAAGCTCATTCGCTAGCCTATTAATATTGATTTCGGCTGAATTAAATTGCTCATTCCAGATTAAAACATTATTCTGAGCAAGCTCACGGTCTTTCTCTAATTTCTGAAGATATGTTTGTTTTAGTTTCAATTCTTCTTGTTGAGACATATATGTTTTTTTTATCTCTTCAAGTTCCTTTTCTAATAATGAAGTATCTGAACTTTTTTCATTTTTTAAAGTCTGTGATTCCAATACATTTTTCCTAAGGGGAATTAATTCAGATTCATATTCGTGAATTTTAACAAAGGATAGTGCGAGCTCATTTTCAAAAAGATCTGTGGTGAGTTTTTCATGTCTATTAAATCGCTTTAGTTGCAAATTTAAGCTATGAACTT
>CAYLUE010000062.1:0-7439 GCA_964386795.1 uncultured bacterium | reverse complement strand
TGAAAAAATCAATTTAGGATTATTTTTTGAAAAGAATCCTATTTCTGTCGCCCATGTATCAGCATTAGCTGCAGCGAGAGAGCCAAGAAAAGCAATCAATGCTACATCCGATGGAAAGAAAAAATAAGATAAGGCAATCATGCTTGGTAGTCCACCATTTGCAAGTATTTGCAAAAGATCTCTATTTGAATGAACCTTTCCTCTTAAGCGAGATAAAACAGAAGAGCTAATAAAAAAGAATACCAGAGGAGCGATCCAAGACCAGCCACCAGATCCAAAAATAATTACACCAATTAAAAAACCACTAATAGCACCACTAAGAGATACAGATTTTAATTTGTAGGCATAAGAAAAAATAATAATGGATAATACTAACCATAGGCATAGGTCAAATAAATTTCCATGGGTATAATTAATAAGAAAAATTTCGTAGGAAAAAAATGTGATTAAAGGAATAGTAAGATTATCAGTACCTCGATATGAAATTAATTCAGAAAGAGTAGCGCAAACAGCTGTAAATAGGCTTAAGCCAAAGATAATAGGGAGAGGCAAGTAAAACACGGCTCCAAACACTTTAGCCATAATATCAGTCCCTAAAAGAACTATGATAAAGCTAACGGAAAACATTGCCAAAGAACCATTGACTGATTTTTTATCTCTCCAGGGATAATAATAGGCTGTTGATCTCTTTCCTACTATAGCAGCAACAGGATCTGCAAAAGTGAGAACTAAAATCGAAATAAAATACGATATGGGTTTATCCCAGAACAAAATAGCTAGCAGTAATACTGATAAGGGAAAGTAGATTGTACCATAACTCACTCGTTCAATATTATTCATACTGATAATTTTATTTGATTTTATAAGATATGTATTAATTACTATAAATATGGTAGATAAAGCAATTAGTTGAATATTTACTTTAAATAAAAATGGACAAATTGAAACGATTGAACCTACACAAATATGAATAAATATTCGGGTAGAATTAGCTGGTTTGTTTAGTCGTATTCTTAGCAGCTCCGCAGTGCCGAGAATGGAAAATATTCCAATTAATATCGTTGCAAAAAGTGCCCAATCAGCGATGATTACATCCTAATTATTTATGATTAATTTATCTTATTACCTTCTCTGTCAAGAATAATTGGTTTTCCATATCCCAATTTTTGAATTCGATCAAGTTGTGTTTTTGCATCTCCAGCAATAACAAAATACATTTTATTTGCATTGAACCGTGATTCTGCGATAGAACGAGCATCATTAAGATTCATAGAGGTTAGTATATCCTGCTGGTTTTGAATATATGTATCTGGATAATCAAATTCACTCATCGTATCTAACATATCTATTAAGCTTCCTAATCTCTCAAATCGTAAAGCATTCTGCTTGATGAGCTTATTCTTGGTTAACTCAAGATCCTCACTATTATACGATTTAGCGTACCCGTTGATTATATCTTTGAATATCTGAAGGGATTCAAGCGTCACATTGCTCCTGACTTGTGAATATGCATAAAAAGGTGTTTGATATGTATTTTCACGAAGAAAAGAACCTGCTCCATACGTATACCCTTTTTCTAGTCGAAGTGTACGCATTAGCCTAGCCTCCATTCCTCCACCAAGTCTATTGTTGACAACATTTAGTTTGTAGAGGTCAGGATTTCCCCCTGGTATGGTTAGGGTACCTACGGTAATTGCTGACTGTTTTGAGCCTGGTATATCAATAAAGAATACTTTTGAACTAGATGGGGCCTTAGATGATGATATTGTTGGAATATTGACTTCCTTTCCACTCCATCTATCTGATAGTTGTTGTAAAGATTCTTCAATTGTGCTTTGAGTTATTTTTCCTGCGACATGGAAGTGAGATACTTTTGGAGAGATATTTTGTTGAAAATAATTCTTTATATCATCCATAGTGATAGATTTCACCGTGCTCTCTATTCCTCCAATAGGAGTTGATGCAGGATGGCCCTGTCCGTACAGTTGTTTTGCTAAAGCATTGAATGCAATTGACTGTGCACTTGTTTTTCTTTGCTTGATAGCATTTAGTCTACGGTTCTTTACAATATCAAAGGCCTGTTCATCCCATCGTGGTTCAGTAAGCATTTCAGTAACAAGGGCAATTGTTTCATCAAAGTTTTTTGCCAATGTATTTCCTGATATGTACATTGCCTCTAATCCAGCAGAAACAGATATCGAAGACCCTAAAAGGTCTATGGCTTCCTCAAGCTCCGCTGGAGTCTTACTACTAGTTCCTTCTTTAAGCATTGCGCCAAGCATTAAAGCTGTACCTTCTTTATCTGTTTTGTCTAAGGATTGTCCACCATTAATTCTCATAGAGAACTGAACGAGGGGAAGCTCATTATTCTCAATTCCATAAAGTTTAATACCGTTTGAAAGATCGCTTCTCCAAACTTCGGGAACCTGTAGAAGCGGTAACTTACCTAAGCTAGGTTCAGATCTATCATAAGCCGTTGGGGTCTTTTCAACATTTGAATTATTATCACCATATTTCATCTTGAATTCTTTTTCAACGCCTTGAGCAACCACTTCTTCTTTTATATAGGCTTCTTCTGATCCAGACAGGACTAAGTCTAATTGAGATTCAGGCACTACGCTTAGATATATAGCATTTTTATTTTTTATGTATTTATTATAAACACGCTGTACATCTTGTTTTGAGACATTAAGAATATTTTTGATGTCTTGACCAATGAATCCTGGATCACCAGCGTATTCATTGTAAAGTCCAAGTTGTAGCGCTTTGTTGAGGTTAGTTGAAATTCCATTCCAAAATGCAGTTTCCTGTCCAGCTTTTATACGTCGCAAATCTTTATCATTAATGCCGTCTTTTTCAAAGTTCTTCAAAGCAGTTGTAATTGCACTATAAACATCATCAAGGCTCACATTGGGATTTGTTCGTACTCGCATAGTGAATTCACCTGAGATTTCCGATGAATAATTAGATGCAGAGGCGGATGGAGCTATTTTTTGATTCTCGACAATTTCTTTGTAAAAAGGGGAATTTTTACCATCGGATAATAGATCCGCCAATGTGTTGAGAGCATATGCGTCTGGATGGTAATTTTGTATAGTTGGAAACACTATTCGCAATTCAGGAAGTTTTGCAAATTGATCTAAATGGTATAATTTTTTTGAATTCTCTAAAGTAATAAGTTGAGGTTTTGGGTCATCAGTGATATTCATCGATGGCTTAATTTCTCCAAACCATCTTTCTGTCATCTTTTTGGTTTCAGTGAAATCAATATCACCTGCTATAACGAGAGTGGTATTACTTGGCCCATAAAATTCATTATAAAATTCTTTAACATCATCTATTGTAGCAGCCTGCAAGTCTTCTAAGTCACCTATAACAGACCAGCTGTAGGGATGTCCTTTAGGGTAGAGAGCTTTTAAGATTATACCTCTGCTATGGCCATACGGTTGGTTGTCAACGCGCTGCCGCTTCTCATTTTTGACAACTTGTTTTTCTCCCTCTAACGTTTGTTCATCAACGGTGTTTAATACAAAACCCAACATATCAGAGGTAACCCATGCTAACTTTTCCATTGCATCTTTGGGAACTACTCCGTAGTAATAAGTAAAATCAAAACTGGTACCCCCGTTTCGTTGACCTCCCCATGTTGGTATTAATAGCCTATGTGCACCTCTAGGCGTGTTTTCAGATGCTGTAAAAGAAACATGTTCAAAAAAATGAGCAAAACCAGTTCTACCTGGTTTTTCCCTGTTTGAACCAACATGTACTACGGTTGCCATCGCAACTAGCGGATCGGATTTGTCTTGATGCATGATTACGGTAAGTCCGTTATCAAGTTCAAATTTTTCGTAATCAATTTTAAATGTTTTGCTGGTATCTGATGAGCAGCTGATTATAAAAGAAATAAATGATATAGCTATAATTTTTTTCATTATGTTTACCTAGTTTTGTAATAGAGTTTTGTAAAATATGGGAAAGAAGATAATAATGAAACATATTCGTTATATAGGATTTTTATTTATATTTGTTTTTGCGAGCGCGCAAAAGGGTACAGCTGAAAAAGTTTTATTTGTAGGCAATAGCTTTACATTCTATTTCAATCTGCCTCTAGTAGTAGAATCAATGGCAAAAGAGAAAGGTATTAATCTTGATGTCTATCAATCAACAGCAGGGGGAGCCAGTCTAAAGGATCATTGGACTGGAAAAAAGAACCTTTCCACAAAAAATAAAATACAAAATAGCAGTTTTGATAAAATTATTTTGCAGGACTACAGTACAAATCCAGTTAAGAAAACTCAAGAGTCTATGGATTACTTTAAAAGATTTATCGACCTTTCCGAATCAGTTAATGCAAATGTTTATATTTACGGCACATGGCCGGTACCTTTAATGAAAGGTACTAGCTACGATGGTATCGATCCAATTCAATACGCATTAAAACCTATTTTATCTGATAATGTTACCCTTGTGCCGGTTGGCACAGCTTTTCGTCTTTTTCAAGCAGAATATCCTGAAATTTCACTATATACTAGCGATAACAAGCATCCTTCTCCGGTAGGTACCTATCTTGCTGCGTGCGTTTTTTTAAAAGTACTGACTGGAAAGTCTCCTAAGGGTCTTTATAGGAGATTTGATCGCAAAGATGAAAATGGGAAAAAAGTTTTTTTGGGAATGGTAGAAACAGGCGATGCTAAGAAATGTCAGCAAATCGTACAGAGTATGAATATAAAATAAAAGCCCCAGTACAAACCGAGGCTTTTATAGCATTAAAGTGTATTATTTATAATTAAAATGAATATGTTGCAGAGAGGTTAAAATAACCTTGTCTGAGATCCATACCAATATCACCGAACCCCAGATCTTCGTTTTTAGATAAATTATAGATATTATAACTAGCCTCTACTCCTACAGGAAGAACTGGCGGTTTAACCCTTAAGCCAAAACCAAGGCCTAATCCTGGATCCACATCTTTTTCCGTTGACATGACCAATCCACCTTTGACTACACCGCGTACCATTGGAAAAACTGGAAATTTAGCAACACCATATCCAAAAAATTGAGTATCAGGTTCATAGCATTTATCATCATCATTATCACATTCTTCACCAAGGGGAAGATTCATTTCAGCTCCAACCCCAACTAAACTTAAGAGCATCAATTCATAGCCAATATTAAGACCAAGCCCTTTCGCGGTATAATTTTGAGTACCGGGTATTTCCTCACCCATCAAAACAAACATAGCTTTTGCATCATTCGAAACACTATATGAAGCTTTTCCAGTCCTAGAAAGATCCAAGCCTACTCTTAGTTGAGCTGACGCAAAGGTTGTAAGAACAAAAAGCAATACAGTTAATTTTTTCATTTATTTCACACTCCTTATGGTATTAGTATAAAAATTTAAAACAAATACTAAGCTAATACAAACTAAGGATTTTGGTAAAATTGTTATTGTGATTATAATAACAGTATGAAATCTGTGATATTATTTCGACATGGAAAGTCTGACTGGCATGCACCTTACGGGAATGACCATGAAAGGCCTCTTGCGAAAAGAGGGGTGGAGGCAGCAAAAAAAATGGGAAAATTCTTATTTGAGAAAAACCAGGTTCCAGAACTGGTTATTTCTTCAACAGCCGTTCGTGCCAAGACTACAGTTGAATTGGCTATCGATAGCGCAAAATGGACATCTAAGCTAGTCCTAGAAAGAGGGATATATGGTGGTTCTCCAGATTTTCTGCTTGAATTAATTCATAGCCAGGATGATGTTTATAACTCAATATGTCTAGTTGGTCATGAGCCAAATTTTTCTTTTTTTATTTCAAGAGCAACAAATCAAAATTACATTAACTTTACTACTGCAAATATGGCTAAAATAAATTTTGAGACTAATACATGGTTAAAAGTTAAATTTTCCTCAGGAATACTTGAATGGCATCAACAACCAAAAAGTCTATAGACTCATACTTTGCAAAATAATATAACTTAAGCGAAGAGTCAATTTATGCAAAATTTTCAAAACCTAGTTTTATCAATAACAGATGACCGATGGTATATTCTGTATTCTGTGGTAATCTTATTTAGTATAATTTTATATTTAATTTCTAGTCGCATATTATTACGAGCGATTTCCATCTTCTTTCAAAAAACCTCTACAGAACTTGATGATGTACTTATAGAAAAAAAGGTGTTCAATAGATTACCCCTATTAATACCATTAATATTTATCTATAATTTTAAAAATATCTTATCCTGGCCTGATATATTTGATAGGGTGCTATTTTCATTAATAGCAATCATATTCATTTCGTTTGTAAATGCTTTATTGAATGCATTAAATGAGATGCATGCAAGAAGCAGCATTTCTGAAAAATTTAGTATAAAAAGCTATGTACAGGTAGCAAAGTTACTTGTTGGAATATTTGGTTTTATTATTGTTATTGCCATTCTTACAGGTAGGTCACCCATATATTTTTTAAGTGGTCTGGGCGCCTTAACTGCAGTTTTGCTTCTTGTATTCAAAGATACGATTCTATCTCTTGTTTCTAGTGTTCAGATTAGCTCCAACGACTTATTTAAAGTGGGGGACTGGATCGAAGCACCTCAGTTTGGAGCAGATGGCGATGTGATAGACATAGCCCTGCATTCGATCAAGATTCAAAACTGGGATAAGACTATTAGCATTATTCCCACCAACAAACTTTTGGACTCTTCATTTAAAAATTGGAGAGGTATGTCAGAAAGCGGTGGAAGAAGAATTAAACGCTCAATAAACATTGATATGAATAGCATCAAGTTTTGCAGTAATGAAATGACCGAGAGGTTTAAAAAATTTAAGGTTATTGGAAAATATATCAATCAAAAACTATCTGATATTGATAAGTACAATACGGAAAATAATGTAATCGAAGATGGGTTAATCAACAGAAGATCCCTTACTAACATTGGAACGTTTAGAGCCTATATAGAAGGTTACTTGCACAAGCACAATAAAATCCACGATGAAATGACATTCCTAGTTCGTCAGCTTTCGCCATCATCTAGCGGGCTTCCGATTGAGATATATGTTTTTGCAAATGATACAGATTGGGTTAATTATGAAGCCATACAGTCGGATATTTTTGATCATCTTCTTGCTGTTGTTCCAGAATTTGATTTAAAGGTCTTTCAGAATCCTTCTGGAAATGATTTTAATAAAATATTATAGATAAATATTTATAATTACAAAAGCTAGATTCTGTGTATGAGACAATTTTTTGTATATGTTATAGAATTAGACCAATCTGTAGCAGAAATAAAAAAATTTCGTATTAAAAACCCTAGTTATATCAAAGGTAATTTATGTTTCTACGTAGGTCAATCTTCGAGAAAACCTTCTATTAGGTTCGAACAGCATAAAGAAAGCTACAAGTCTAACAAATATGCAAAATATTATGGGATTA
>CAYLUE010000061.1:0-7454 GCA_964386795.1 uncultured bacterium | reverse complement strand
AAAATTTCTTTAGCTGAGTGGTCTTTGCACCGCGCTTTACAGTCCAAGAAAATTGATCATTTAGATTTTATTTCTTTAACTAAAACTGAGTTCGGTCTTGATGCTGTAGAATATGTTAATTCTTTCTTTTTTGATAAAGCTCAGGATCAAAAATATCTTAATGAAATGAAAACTAGAGCGAATGATCATGGTGTAAAAAGCTTATTAATCATGTGCGACAATGAAGGAAATCTTGGGGATCCTGACGAAAACAAAAGAAATCAGGCAGTTGAAAATCACTATAAATGGGCGGAAGCTGCAAAATTTCTTGGTTGTCATTCTATTCGTGTAAATGCGCGTAGTTCAGATTATGCGCCAGGATCTTGGCCAGATAATGCTCAACGATTAAGTTCATATGAAAATCAACTTTTATTGGCTACTGATGGATTAAGTAAGCTAGTCGAATTTTGCGATAAAATGAATCTAAATACAATTGTTGAGAACCATGGGGGTCTTTCATCTAATGGGAAATGGCTTGCTTCCTTAATGAAAAAAGTTGATCATCCTCGTTTCGGTACCCTTCCTGACTTTGGAAATTTTATGATTGAAAATGATGAATGGTATGATCGCTATAAAGGCGTTAAAGAGCTCATGCCTTATGCAAAAGCCGTAAGCGCAAAAAGTCATGAGTTTGATTCAAACGGAAATGAAGTTCGAACCGATTACTATAAAATGATGAAAATAGTTTTAGACGCGGGCTATAATGGCTATGTGGGGATTGAATATGAAGGCGATAAGCATTCCGAATACGAAGGCATTCATCTTACTTCAAAACTCCTGAAAAAAATCAATAATCAATAATTCTTAGTTTAATGATTTCATCATTGATTTAGCTGATCTTATCAGCGTCAATGTATAACTATCACTAGTTTTTGCTATGCTATCTAAATACCTTCGATATTTTGCTGAATTTGAAGGATTGTTAATATAATCAATTAATATATCTTGAATTCTTTCATCGGTTTCATAAGGTTTTCCCATACCTAAGTTTTTTGGCCAGTCTCTGCTTCTTTTAATACTTTTCCGCGCTTTAGTAAGCTGCTTACTGCGAATTAATCGTATAGATTTCTCAAGCAATGCCCATTCATATAATTGGCGACTTTCTTTACCCATTTCAGATGGTAAGACTTTCGTATTATTTAAAATGTCTATGCATTCATCAACCTTTCCAAGGTATAGCAATGACTTAGCATGTAATACATGGACATTAAAATTATCTGAAAATTTCTGAAAAGCTTTTTCCGAAACGCTTCCTGCTTTTTTCCACATTTTATTTTCTTGGTAATACTGCACAGCATTTAAATACGCAATCCATGACCCTTTACCATAATTCATTGATCTTTCAAGGTCTTTTTCAACCCGATCTTTCTTTCCATATGTATTATTCAATTTTGCACGCGAAATATAAAATGGCATTGAATTAGGCAAATTTTCTAGGCTATTAAACAAACTTAAAGCATCTTGATTTCTATCTTTTGCCCAATAGTTCAAAGCAAGGTAGTATCTTAGTTTCCAGTCTGAGTTATTATCAACGGCCCATTCTAAGACTTGAATAGTTTCTCTTCTAAATGGATGAGTATAATCAGCAGATATATCTTTGATATTGTTTAACAATTGAGAATCTTGAGCTATATAGGCTAACCATATATCAGAAATCGGATTGAGCTCAGCATTAGCATCTAAGCGATTTAATAGATTCTTAGCATCATTATTTGATCCACGATTATAATATACAATAGCATTTTCTAAATGTGTTTGATCTTGATACTCATTATTAATCAATGAACTATAATAGTTCCAATTCCGATCAGTGGGATTAAGAAAATAAGATTCTAGATTCGCAAAATGATGCAATGGGTCAATAGATAATAGTGATGCAATTTCCCGTCGAGCATTAACGGCATCATCTGTCATTCTATAGGCCATCGCTAACACTTGACGTGCATTCATATTTACCTGATTAAACTGCAAAGACTTCTGAGCATACTCAATAGCTAGATCAAACTGTTTCTCAAGTAAATAAATTTCGGCCATCTCTAAAAACGCTGCGGATCGATGGCTCATTGATCGTGCAGCCCAACCAAATGATTCTTTAGCATTAATATGGTTTCCAAGTGACCTATATAAGTTCCCCGCAATAAAATTTGATTCCGAGTCGTAAGCATTTAATTGAAGATTGGGACTGATCATTTCTATCCCTTTTTCATATTGACCGCTTCTGTAATAAAGATCTGCCATCGCTATTCTTGTTTGTAGGTGATACGGCTCCTTTAATAAGACTTTTTCAAAAATATCTTTCGCTTCTTGATAAAATCTTTCTTTTAATAATTCATATCCTTGGAAATATTCTTGATCGATTTTAGACATACCTGATATTGCTTTTTTATCAAGCTTAAATGGACGATCTAATAATTTTGCTTGAAGATTTGCATTAAAATGTAGATTGAGCTCATCTACTATAACTTCCATATCGTTTATGGAAATGCTATCTACTAGTAACGAATGGATTTCCATCGGCTCAAAACTAATCTCTTTTGAAGCAATCAATTTTGAATTAGATAAAACATTTACCGTTGCGTCCATAGGTATAAATGAATGCAGTTGAATGGAAATTCTACCGCTATCAGGTACTGATTCAATATTTAATACACCATTTTGAGATGCTTCACTAATACCGCCTATTGCTTGGACAGGAAACCAGTACTCAGTCCATTGATCGGAAGCATATGGATCAAAAGAGGCTTTTCTGATTGGATTGTTGTCCTTGCTATCTTCGCGATATTGAACAAATTGCCTGCCTGCTTGAAACTCAATATATTGCCCATCGGTATCGGTTAAATGATCTTCCCAAATACCGCCCTGATCAGATAGAGACCACAACCATAATTTCTGACCAGGCATTGCATCATGATTTGCCCAATGTCCAAATCCATATCCATCATTATGATAATAACCACCAAAGAAATTTTTCCAATAACCAATAACGTGGTATGATTTATGACCACCAAATTGATTATTGGTGTATAGAGACAGGTTCCTATTCTCATCATCAATTGGCCAATTTTTAACTTCTCCATTATGTTTTAAATATTGGTTTCCTGGAAAAACAAGCTCTAGATCATCTTTTGCAAATGCTGCTCCTGTCATCCAATTATAATAAGGTTGAACCATTGATGTAGAATTATACCAACTTGTATTGGTTTTAAAGTTTGATCTATCTTTTTCAAGATTTACTTCTACTCTCCAAAAAGTTCTGGAAGGTAAATCCATCCCACCTACAAAAGTGGAAACACTGCCATCATTATTTTTTCGTACTAAATAATCTACTTTGGTCGCAGTTGCAGGCGTATGACCTATAATGCCAAAATTAAATTCAATTCCACCAGATGTCCATGGTCCGCGAAGAGCAATATTGCGGAATTTCATTACCTCATTACGATAAATAAATTCTTCTCCATTTGACTTGTCAATTGCACCCCATACCTTGCCTCCAACTTCAGGTAGCATAAAAACTTCAATATAATCATTCTCCATTTTGATCACTTGCCAACTTTGCTGCTCGCTTTCTGAGCTATACCCCATAAAAGCATGATAAGGGTATAGTCTTTTATCTTTGGTTAATATTGGAATGGGATTGGGATCAGAGAAAGGATACGTAGAAATGATTCTATCTTCTATAGTATAGCTCGCATCATTTCTTGAGCAGCTTACTGTAAATAATAGAGCAATTGATAATATGGCTATTAATGTTTTATTCATATGGCAATATAGTTTCAATGATGAATTTTTTCACCAAAAAACTATTATTTATATCACGCTTAGTATTCTGTAAGAAATGCATCTATATCTTTCCATGTTCCTTTATATATACAACGAGTCATTTTCTTCTCTAATTGATAGTCATACATTTTATCATAATAATTCTGAAGTAATTGCCGAATCCAATTGTGATGCTGATCTTTATTGTTCTTTTGAAAAGCGATACTAATCTGCTTATCTATTTTTTTATAATTATCCATCCCTAATCTTTTTGATATTTTCTCTAATTGATCTTTTAGCTTATTACACAAGTTAATTGATGTTTGATTCTCTAAAGCATTAACAACGTATTCATTATAAATATGATTAACTCGAAGATCTAAGGGCTGATCAACAATCACAATTTTTGAATTAATCATTTTATGATAGAATTTTTCAGGTATAACCAACTTTCCTATAGCTCTTGACTCATCTTCAAACATAATTGCATTATTAGAAATCTTTAAATAATTACATGCTAAGCTATTTTCAAAATCAATCGGTGATGGCTGAGGAGTTTGAAATCCCCCAAATGCAGATCCTCTATGATTTGCATGCATTTCAAGATCAATCCCATTAATTAATTTTGAAACTAATCCTGTTTTATTTGAACCTGTTTTACCTGCAACAATAATCCATTCTTTTGAATCCTCAGCTGCTTCATCAAGAATATTTAAACAGGTATTTCGTAGTGATTTAAAACCTCCTTCAATTCTGGGTATATCAATACCACTATCAGAAATCCAATGTTGAGCGATTTCAGAACGTTGACCACCCCGCGCGCAGTACAAATAAGCTGAGGGATTATCTTTAATGAACGTTATCCATCCCTTAACACGTTCCTCCTTGGTCTTTTCTTTTACTAGAGAGTGTCCTAATTCTGTAGCAGACCGCCCACCTAATTCCTTATATATCTTTCCTACCAATTCGCGCTCATCATCCAATAATATAGGGAGATTTGTGCTGGTTGGTAGTGCTCCTTTAGAAAATTCAATCGGCGCCCTTACATCAATAAATGGAGTTTGTTTTTGTAGTAAAGAAATTAGCATTGTCAGATTAAATTAAAACTACATCAATGTATCTTTCACATCATATATAAAATGAAATTTTCAAAATTTATCATTGTTGGTTTTCTTGGCGCTATTACAAATGTAATTATCTTTTATACTTTTGTAGATATAATAGGTTATTCACCACTAGTAATATCTGCAATTGGATTTTTATTCGCGAGCTTTCAAAATTATGTCCTAAATCATAATTGGACATTCTATCATATCACAAAAGACCGCCCTATAGCTACTAATGATTATTTAAAGTATCTATGTATTGCGCTAATTGCTTTGACAGTTAATTTATTTGTTCTCCAATATATATTAGATCAATACAGTCCAGATCCTATGGTTATTGGACAATGCATTGGAATACTTGCGGGCACACTTGTGAATTACTATGGTGCAAAGCTTTGGGTATTTCGTGTTAGATAATAAACGTTTTGCTAAGACTGTATTTTTATTATCCTGTGCTCTTTTATTTGTACGGCTACTCTTTATTTTGAATACATATCTCGTTGATGATGAAGCCTATTACGCAATGTATGCGAGGCATTTATCGTGGGGATATATTGATCATGGACCTGTAGTTGCCTTTATTATTTGGATTTTTACTCAATTTTCTGAATCTAGTTTTACCGTACGCTTAGGTTCTGTTTTATTAATGACGCTATTACCGTGCTTGCTATATATTTTTGTTAGAAAATATATTAATAATACCAGTGCGTTAATTGTGTCATTGTTGGTTTCAGCTAATCTCTTATTTCATACGAACTCAATCATTATCACACCAGATGTACCGCTTGCGTTTTTTTCAATTACTTCCATTCTTTTTTATTATATCGCTTACTTTAAAAATGAGAACTTTATTTATTTAGGTGGAGCAATGCTAGGACTTGCGGTATTATCAAAAGTTTCTGCGTTATTTCCTGCGATTGGAATTGTTTTATTCCCCGTAATTATAAAAGAAAAAAGATACTGGTTGAAAAATATTCATTATTACGGCTCTTTTTTGCTGGCCTTGATATTCTTTATTCCATTTGTAGTTTGGAATTTTCAAAACGATATGGCCTTTGTTAGGTATCAAGGAAGTCATATTGCACAACGAGGCGGAATCAATCATTTTATTGAGCTGTGGCTAGGTGTAGCATTGCTGATTGGACCTCTCTACTTCTTCTACTCGGTATTTAAGCCAATTACTAACCTTAAAAATTGGAAAAAGTTAAGCAACGAGAAAAAGTACTTTACATTGGTCACAGCAGTTCCCCTGTTTTATTTTGTCGCACATTCTTTGTTTTCGAAATTTGAATTGAATTGGGTGGCCCCGGTCTTTTTTGGCGGTCTATTTATATTAGGGTTAGAATTAGATTCGTTAAAAAAGGTGAAAAAAGCGTTTGTCGTTCAAATCATTTACTCGCTTGTATTAATTGGCTTAATTATGATTCAAACTTTTTACCCAATACTACCACTAAAGGGTAAATCTGATCCTACGAATCGTTATTTCATGTATAATAGCTTAATTGAAGATACCAAAAATTTATTAATGGAAAATTCATATCTAAATGACCTTAGAATTGTAAGTAATGAATTTCAAATCCCTTCTATGGTCAATTTTTATTTAAACCCTAAGCATGAAGCAATTTGTCTTTCCATTGATTATCACGAAACACTTTATTCATTCTTATATGATCAAAGCTCCATTAAGGGTGAAGATTTTATTTACATTCATGACAAAAATAAATTTCCTGAGAAATTAAAACCCTACTTTGATAGTTATGAATTAATCCTTAGTTCTGAGGAATCTAGAAATAATTCTTCTATCGCATCTTATACGGTATGGCTAGTAAAGAATTATACGGGTAAGATATAAACTCTATGGATAGACGTTACGATATAGATTGGATCAGAGTCATTGTGCTTGGTCTTTTAATTGTTTACCATGCGGTTGCTAGCTTTATGCCTTTTGCTAAATCTATCTTCATGCCTCAAAATGAGGACTTATTACTGCCATTATGGATTCCTATGGCCTTAATCAATATTTGGCGTATCCCGATTTTATTCATGATTTCTGGAATGGGTATATACTTTGCTATGCAACGCAGAAATTGGAAAGAGATGCTGAATGATCGTATCAAACGTATCTTCGTACCTATGTTTTTTGGTTTTTTGTTTATAGGACCATTGACAGCATTTTTTAGCTTATTATTCTATGATCAAGAATTAACATGGTACCCTAATCTAGCTCATCTTTGGTTTCTGTTGAATATTTGGTTCTATTTTTGCGCTCTTTTACCTCTATTTGTATATTTACAAAATAGACCACATAACTTTTTATTGAAATCATTACAATCCATACTATCAGTGCGATTTGGAATCTACATTTTTTCGCTACCTTTCTTGCTTGAGGCGCTAGTGATTGACCCTCATGATTATGCTTCCTATGCGAGCACACCACATGGATGGGTACTTGGACTGATTTGTTTTGTATCTGGATTTATATTTGTATCCCTTAGGGATTATTTTTGGAATGCACTAGAAAAGATAAAGGGCTTTTCTCTTGTAGTGGCT
>CAYLUE010000060.1:0-7689 GCA_964386795.1 uncultured bacterium | reverse complement strand
GGAACGGTAGACTTCCATTTCCAGGTACGCCTGGATTCCTTTGGTCCAATTGCATCTTTTGCAGAAGTCTTCGGCTTTTCCACTAGAACGCCATTCGCTATAACTTTCCATTTAGATGGAGCATGAATAGTAAAACTAACCGTGGCCTTATCGCTGGGGTGATCTTTAGATGGAAACCAAAAGCGAGCTCTATTTGGCCAATTATCTGCAAAGACAGAACGGTTTCCATGCACATTTTTTCCTATAATTAACCCATCATCTGGTTTCCCGCTGTATGCAATAGTAATGGTTAGTGTTTGATTTGCTTTAAACTTTTTTGAATCTATAAAGATCTTTCCCTTAGTATAATTGTAGTTCGCGCTAGAATTATTTATTAAGATGCTTTGAATACTAAGACCGGTAAAATCTAGCGGTATTTGATCAATATTTTTTTTTAAGGTTATCGTAATATTTGCATTGCCAGCGATTTCCTCCGAGTTTTCACCTAATCCAATCTCTAGATCATAGCTTAATACATCATATTCATCTGGGTACTCATTCTGATAAGGGGCAACCCCTGATTTAATTGGCGCGGGTTCTTGGCTAAGTGAAAAAGAGATAAAAAGAAAAATGATAAAGATTCTTTTCATGATTATTTTTGATCGATCATTAATTGTTTGGCTATTTGCGATACACCCGCTTCCGCTTCTACCGTTATGATATTAAAATTATTACTATGCATATTCTCATTCCCTTTGGGATCAATATAATAACGATCCGTGTAAGTTGGAAGATAATCAATTAATCCGGATGCAGGATAAACGGACAAAGAAGTTCCCACGACAATTGCTATATCTGCATTTTGAAATTTAGGAATAGCTTTATTAATCATGGGAACAGATTCACCAAACCAAACTATGTGCGGTCGTAATTGATGACCTTTTTCACAGGTTTGCCCTATCTTCATCTCCAAATCAACAAGATCATAAACCAGATTAGGATCACCGCAACTACGAGCTTTATTTAACTCTCCATGTAAATGAAGTACTTTTGATGATCCAGCGCGCTCATGTAAATCATCAACATTTTGAGTGATAATAGTTACATCAAACATCCCTTCAAGATCATATAAGGCTGCATGTGCTTTGTTTGGCTTAGCGCTATTTACCTGCTGTCTTCGTTCGTTATAAAATTTCAAAACTAATTCAGGATCTCGATTCCATGCCTGAGGGGTAGCAACATCTTCAACTCGATGATTTTCCCATAGTCCATCGCTATCACGAAACGTTTTTAATCCACTTTCTGCGCTAATGCCTGCACCGCTTAGAACTACTATTTTTTTCATACTAAAAACTAGATAATTATCTTGTATCAAAATAAAAAAAATTTGCTCTTTCTGATTCCACTATAGTATGTGTATAATATTACATATATGCCTGACCAGTCTAAGCTAAAACGCGTTTTATCCCTTATGGATGCTACCATGATAAATGTTGGAGGTATTCTTGGATCTGGAATTTTTATGGTACCAGCCACCGTTGCATTATACGCATCTTCTAGCTCACTTTTTTTTATGGTATGGATTATCGGGGGAATAATCAGTTTATTTGGTGCGCTTTCTGTGGCGGAACTTGGCGCTGCAATGCCTAAAGCGGGCGGACAATATGTTTACTTAAACAAAGCCTATGGTTCCGTATGGGGATTTTTGTATGGCTGGTCAGCTGTTGCAGTTATCAATACTGCATCAATAGCTGCGGTTGGCGTTGCGTTCGCTGAATATTTAACATTTTTCTTTTCGCTGAGCAATTATGATATAAAAAGTGTCGCCATTGCATCTATTATTATATTAACAATAATAAATATCGTAGATGTAAAATCTGGTGCTCGATTTCAAAATTGGTTTACGTTTGCTAAAATTGGGTCTATTGCAACAGTTATTATTTTGGGTTTATTTCTGGATGGCGGATCATCAAAAAATTTATCTCCTTTATTTACAGACCAGTCCTTTTCTTCGCTTATAGGACCATTGGGCCTTGCGATGGTGGCGGTACTTTGGACTTTCGATGGTTGGATTTTTATTACCTATGTCGCTGGTGAAGTAAAAAATCCAGGCCGCAATATTCCCCTATCTATAATCCTTTGTATGATAATTATTGTATCTGTCTATTTAGCTCTTAACTATGTATTGGTATATGCGCTTGGGTTTGATAAAATGATTGGTTCTGAATTAGTAATGTCTGATGCAGCTTCAGTATTCTTAGGAAGTTATGGTGGAGCTATTGTTACAATAATTATTTTAATTTCTTTAATTGGCGCAAATAATGGTTTTGTACTTACCAGTGCGCGTATTAATTATGCTATGGCAGAAGATAATTTATTTTTTAAAAAGGCGGCCGTCATTCATCCAACATATAAGTCCCCTGCCAATGCATTAATTATTCAATGCGTATGGGCATGTATACTTACATTTACCGGAACTTTTAATCAGTTAATAACCTATATTATTTTTGCTTCATGGATATTTTATGGAATGTCTGCTGGTGCGGTGATAATCCTTAGAAGAAAAAACCCTGAACTTGAAAGACCTTATAAAACACCTTTTTATCCATGGATACCGATTACCTTTATCTTATTTGCTATTTTTCTTACCATCAATACAATTATGGAAGCTCCAAGAGATGCGGGCATTGGAACAATTCTAATATTGGCAGGTCTACCTTTTTATTATTATTGGAAAAAAAATGCATGACATAAAAAATAAAATCAATAAAGCAATTAATGATAATAAAGATGAGATAATAGCATTTGTTCAAAAATTAGTCAGAACCCCTAGTCTTGCAAATCAAGAATCTGACGTACAGCATATTATTCATGAAAAACTTAATTCAATTGGACTTAGTTCTAAAATTATTCCTGTTATTTTTAGTGAACTTGAACATCATCCTGCGTTTAACGATGATGGATTCTCTCCAGATTCACGAATCAATGTTACCGCATTATGGCAGGGAAATAATAAAGCAAAGTCACTTATCTTGAATGGTCATGTTGATGTTGTACCAACTGGCCCTGAAAAACTATGGAATGATGATCCTTTCTCAGGCAATATTGTTGATGGAAAAATCTATGGAAGAGGATCCTGTGATATGAAAGCAGGGTTATCATCCGGGCTTTTTGCAATTTACATTTTAAAAAACTTAGGCTTTTCCCCTGATGGTGATATTATTTTTCAATCAGTAGTTGGTGAGGAATCTGGTGGCTGCGGAACCTTAACAAATATTGTAAAAGGATATCATGCAGATGCTGCCATTATATTGGAACCAACCTCACTTAAGCTATCTCCAATTCAATCTGGCGCCCTAACATTTAGATTAAAAGTCCCAGGTAAGGCAACCCATGCTTCAATGAGATGGGATGGGATAAGCGCTATTGAGAAATACTCCTTAATCCATCAATCGATCATTAATTTTGAGAAAGAACGCCATGATTCTTTTGATGTTGAATACTATCAATCTAAAGATAGGGTCGCCCCAATAAATATTGGAACAATTGAAGGTGGGCAATGGCATTCCACAGTACCTGAATCAATAATTGCTGAGGGTCGACTTGGAGTTTTTCCTGGTGAGTCCAATGAAAAAGCAAAGGAAAGCTTTGAGCGTCATATAAATAGATTTTCTCAGTCCGATAATTGGTTAAAAGATCATCCTCCCGTAATTGAATGGTTTGAAGGTCAATTTGAATCCGGTCAAACATCATTAGATCATCCACTAATAAAAGAGCTAGGCGATACATATAATAATGTTTCAAATCAAGATGCTATTATTGAAGGGGTCACCTATGGATCGGACTTGCGCCTATTTACTAATCATGCTAATATTCCCAGCGTTCTTTTCGGCCCAGGAGATGTAAGACTGGCCCATGCAGCCAATGAAAACATCTTAATTGATGAAATTTTAATTTCAACCGAAGTAATTGCTAACATGATAGTTAATTGGTGTGGAGGAAATATTGAATAAAACATTTGGTTGTCAAAATATGACTAAACCAATAAAGCGCATACTGATAAAAAATCCAGATAGCGCATATAAAACCCAATCAAATATTGATGAACAAGCTAAAAAATTGAACTATTTTGGCACGCCTAATTTTGAACAAGCAATCAATGACTACAATAAATTTTTAAAAATATTAAAAGATTTTGATATTGAAATTCATACACTGCCAGCTGATGACAAAACGAGTCTTGATTCAATCTACACTCACGATCCATGTTTAATATCAAATTCTGGGGTGATACTTTGTTCAATGGGAAAGGAATTACGTCAAAATGAGCCTGAAATGATTTCACAATATTTTTCTTCAATTGGTGTACCAATTGCTGGTGAGATAACGCCACCCGGTAGTCTTGAGGGGGGTGATATTGTCTGGATAGATAGTCGCACAGTTGCTGTGGGCATTGGTTATCGATCAAATCTGGAAGGCATTAATCAATTAAAGGCAATCTTAGGTAATGACATTGATACAATTATTCCTGTAGACCTACCACACTGGACCGGTCCAAATGATTGCCTGCACCTAATGAGCAATGTAAGTCCTATTGATTCTAATCTTTTTTTGGTCTATTCAAGATTGCTACCAGTATCATTTAGGCAATATCTTCTCGATAGAAAAATTGAACTAATTGAAGTCCCTGATGAAGAATATGATACTATGGGCTGCAATGTTTTGGCCGTTGCTCCAAAAAAAGTAATTATGCTTAGTGGTAATTCAATTACTGAACAACGACTAAAGGATGCGGGTGTTGAAGTACATACTTATGATGGAGCTGAAATTTCAATTAAGGGTGCAGGCGGACCTACATGCTTAACGCGCCCTTTCTATAGAAAATAATTTATGACATACGAAAATAGATTTAACGCAACCACTCAATTAAGGCTGTCACCCTTTTTTGAACGCACTTCTCAGCTAAATGAATCTCAAGAATGGAGAAGATGGGCTGGCCATCTTGCTGCCACCAGTTATGAATTAACACACGAAAATGAATATTTTGCTATTCGTACCAAGGCAGGATTATTAGATATTACACCTTTAAAGAAATATATTGTTGAAGGTCAAGATGCACAAAAAGCTTTAGATAATATCGTGACCAGGAATATTGGAATTTGTAAAGTTGGACAAGTTATGTATACAACTTGGTGTGATGAAGATGGAAAGGTAATTGATGATGGAACCGTGCAAAGACTTTCTGAAAACAAATTCAGAATTACGAGCGCTGAACCAAATCTAGAGTGGATTGAAACCAATACTGCAGGGATGGATGTACAAATAAAAGATGATTCCTATTCTACCGCCGCACTAGCATTACAAGGTCCAAACTCTAGAAAAATCTTGAATGCAGTCTCATCAAAAAGCTTAGACAGTCTCAGATTTTTTTGGATGATGGATACACATTTCGGAGATATTCCAGTAACTATTTCTCGTACAGGATACACTGGTGATCTTGGGTATGAAATTTGGATGGAACCTGAAAATGCTTTAGCTATTTGGGATCTACTTATAGATAAGGGTGCGCCTTTTGGTATAACCCCTACTGGACTACATGCTTTAGATATAGCTAGAGTTGAAGCTGGTTTGATTCTATTAGATGTGGATTATATTTCTTCGCGTCATGCAATTATTGATGGCAGAAAATCATCCCCTTATGAACTGGGTCTAGGCTGGACGGTTAAAATGAAGAAAAATAATTTTATTGGGAAAAATGCATTGATAGACGAAGAAAAAAATGGTGCGAGTTGGAATTTTGTTGGTATTGAGATCCAATGGCCAGAATTTGAGAAGCATTTTAGAAAAGTTGGTCTACCTCCTGGCTTACCATCTACAGCTTGGAGAACGAGTACTCCTTTATACAATAAACAAAATCAACAGGTCGGGTATGCGACTAGCGGTACATGGTCTCCCATTCTTAAGCGATATATTGCATTAGCACATATTAAATCAAAATATGCAAAAGAAGGATCTGAATTAATGTTTGAATTAAAAGTAGAACATTATAGAAAACTAACTAAAGCTACGGTAGTAGAAACTCCCTTTTTCAATCCAGAAAGAAAACGATCATGTCCGGTGTAAAAAAATATGATGCTATAGTGGTTGGTGGTGGCCATAATGGATTAACCGCAGCTGCTTATCTTGGAAGAGCAGGTAAAAAAGTTCTGGTTCTAGAAAGAAGGCATGTGCTAGGCGGGGCAGCTGTTACAGAAGAGGTATTTCCTGGGTTCAAATTTTCCGTGTGTTCCTATGTTGTTAGTTTGATGAAGTCAAATGTTATGCGTGAATTGATGTTGCCAAAGTTTGGCCTGGAATTACTTCCCCTAGAAAGCACAATGACACCACTTGAAGATGACTATATTATTCGTACCGCTGATCCAGATCAGACTTACAGAGAGATTGCAAGGCATTCAAAAAAAGATGCAGAAAATTATATGAGGTTTGGTCCTGCGATGAGTCAAATTGGAATGTCCGTTCGGCCAATTTTAGAAACTATTGCCCCTAACGCAATACGCCCATCACTATCAGATATTTCTGCTACAAAAAAATTATTAAACCATATAAAAACACTATCTTCTGAACAATTTGAATATTTAACAAAACTAATGACTATGAGCTCTGCTGATTTTTTAAATGAATGGTTTGAATATGAACCATTAAAAGCAACCATGTCTGCCAGTGGAATAATAGGAACCTTTATGGGGCCCCATTCTCCAGGATCTGCTTACGTAATGCTGCATCATTATATGGGTGATATTGATGGCGCATTTCGTGCATGGGGATTTCAAAGGGGAGGTACTGGAGCCGTGAGTATGGCGATTGCAAGATCAGCTGAACATTTTGGTGTTGATATTATGACTGAGGCATCTGTAGAAAAGGTAATGGTTAAAAATGGCAGAGCCACAGGTGTGGTATTAGAAAATGGTGATGAATATAATTCTAAAATGGTTATTTCTGGATTAGACCCTAAGCTTTCATTTTTAAAAATGTTAGATGAAAAAGACCTTCCTTCAGATTTTGTAACGGCAATTAAAAATTTTAGAATTCGAGGCTCATCAGGTAAGGTTAATCTTGCGCTTGATGCGCTACCTGATTTTGCATGCTTACCAGGAGATGGTCCACATCTTAGGGGTGCTATTTCTATAAGTCCATCATATGACCACCTTGAAAAGGCTTATGATGATGCAAAATATGGTAATTTTTCTCAAGCTCCATTTATGGATATTATTCTACCATCCGTTCTAGACCCTGATATGGCTCCACCAGGCAAACATGTTATGTCCTGCTTTGTGCAGTATGCGCCTTATGATATTAAAGGGGGGTGGAATGATCAAAAAAGAGAGGACTTTGGAGATGCTGTTATCAATACGATTGCAAGGTATGCACCAAACATTAAAGACATAATCTTGCATCGTCAAGTTCTTACTCCAGCAGATCTAGAATCTACTTTTGGACTTACAGAAGGAAATATTTTTCATGGAGAATTAACGCTACAACAATTATTCTCACTGCGTCCTGCTGTAAAATGGGCTGACTATACCACCCCTATAAAAAACTATTTTCAGTGCGGATCAGGTACTCATCCTGGTGGCGGTATAACTGGATCGCCTGGTGAAATGGCTGCAAAAAAGATTTTAGGCACATGGAAATGAATAAATTTGATGTAAT
>CAYLUE010000059.1:0-7988 GCA_964386795.1 uncultured bacterium | reverse complement strand
CTCGAAAAGATGCCTGCATTCCTGGCTTGTCTGATCCAGCTCCATTACAGTGAGGGACTTGCCAGAATCTATTTTTAAGAACTTTCGGACCAAGTTTAATTGGTTCAAAAAGAATATCGTGACGTTTCTCTCTAGCCATAAAAGTATCTCCTAAAAAAATTTTAAGTCATTTAAACGTCAACAGAACATTAAATTGATTATTTAAGTAAATTATGATATTCTATAACTTGTTCGTATACGAACTAAATTCGGATTGTTCATTTATAAACTTCATTGGATTAAATCTGAAAATGAAGTACAAATAATCAAAAGGAGAAAATATGTTTATCATTAAAAAAATTTTACATATTGGTAAACTGATTTCATGCGTAGTATTGCTAACAACTTTATCGACCCCGACAATTGCTGGTGACGATATAGTAATAGGTGTTCCTACAAATTTATCAGGTCCAATAGGAGGTGCTGATCATATGGATTGGCAGAACGGTGTTAATCTAGCAGTTTCTGAGATTAATGCAGCCGGTGGTGTTAATGGAAGATCATTACGTGTAGAAGTTGTGGACACTGACATCTTGACACCAGAGGGTACAGTTGCTGCTTTTCAAGCATTAATTGAAAAAGGTTCTCATGCAATTGCCTCTTCATTTGTTCTAATTCCTCAGGTTGCAATGGACGCTGCTGCCTCAAACGGAATTCCTTATATGCATGGTAATACCTCACTCGTTTCATTAGAAATGGTTCGCGATAATCCTGAAAAATATCGTAATATTTTTCAAATCGATGGAGCTGAAACTTGGTATGGTAGTGGATTAATTAATTATCTCAACACTATGCAATCTAAAACCGAATGGAATCCAATAAATAACCAGATTCATATTGTCCAAGGTCAAATAGCATACACTCAAACAATCTCGAAATCTGCCCAGAAAGCTATAGCAAACTCACCAAATTGGGAGCTTGCTAAGATAACGGATATTGCTTACCCAGTTGCTGATTGGTCTCCAATAGTTAAGGACCTAAGTGATACAGGTGCCGGCGTTATATTGATTTCACATTGGGTAGCAGCAGAGCTTGCTAGCTTTGCCCAACAATATGCATATGACCCAGTACCAGGAGCCTTAGTTTATTTACAATATGGCCCTAGTCAACCGGAGTTTTTAGAACTTGCTGCAGGTGCTGCAGAAGGAATGATTTGGGGTACAGTTATAGGTAATCAAGCTGACGAACAAGGAATGGCCTTTCGCAAATCCTATACTGATGCTTATGGTGAAAACATGGGTGTAGTGTACACAGGCAGTGGTTATGATACGATACAAATGTTGGCTAAAGTCTGGAGCAGCGTTCCTGCTGAAGACTTCGATGCAGTTGGTGATGCTATTCGTAACCTAAAATATGATGGTGTATCGGGCACTTATACATTCAATAGAGCCACACAAGCTCCATTAGTTCATCCGTGGGAAACACCATCAAAATCTTTAGGTGTAACGCATTTAATCTATCAAGTACAAGATAATCAACACAAGATTATTTTGCCACTGGATATGAGCGAAGCTACCTATAGACCGTAATACATAAAAAGAGCTAATATAACCCCACCTTTATTTATTATTGGTGGGGTTTTTTTTGATAATATGGTTGTATTATGAGTGTGCTTAGTTGTGATAATATTTCCTTGAAGCTTGGTGGCAGAGATATATTAAAAAATGTATCCCTGAACGTAGACAATGCTCAAGTACTAGGCTTGGTTGGACCTAATGGCGCTGGAAAAACTTCTTTATTTGAAGTTTTATGTGGCAACTACATCCCACATTCAGGATCAGTTTTACTTGATGGGCAATCACTTGGTTCAAAATCATTCCATGATAGAGTTAAACTAGGATTAGCGCGAACCTATCAAACTCCAGTTGTCCCTAATTCTCTTAATCTTGAAGATGTATTTTTAGCCTCTCGATATGCTTATAAACCGCACCTCTCTAGACATACCGCTGAGTGGGCCACTTCAATGGTTAATCTTGAAATTGAATGGAACACACCTACTGCTGCTTTAGATACATTTAATCGACGTAAATTGTTAATAGCGTGCTTATTAATGAGAAGACCGAAAATTTTATTAATGGATGAGCCTGCATCTGGCTTGATTAATACCGAGATAGATGAGTTAGACTTATTATTAAGAAAAATTGCTGATGAATTAGGTATAGCAATTTTATTAATTGAACATAGACTGGAATTAGTCTCAGCTATCGCAAATAAAGTCACTGTTCTTGACCTAGGTGAGATTATAGCTACAGATAATTCAGATAATATTTTTGAAAACCAAGCTGTACAGGAAGCTTATTTTGGAATTGATGGTAACAAAACATGAATAAGATTTTGGAAACAAAAAAACTTTCTGCCGGTTATGGAGCCCTTAGAGTTCTGCACGAAATAGATTTTAGTATAGCAGAGGGAGAGAGAATAGCTATCGTTGGGTTAAATGGACATGGCAAAACCACACTATTTCGTTCACTAACTCATTTAGTTGGTTGGCAACAAGGTTCAATTTTATTAAATGGTGAAGAAATTGGAGGTCGTCGTGCCTTAGGAGCAGGAAGAAAGACTCCTTCAATAATTCATGCAGGAATTGCAATGTCTCCTCAAGGAGATGCGATTTTTCCAGGTCTAACGGTTGATCAACATTTAGACTGTGGAGCTTATAAAAAGGAATCTTGGAAAAATAGAGAGTCAAAGAAACAACAAATTTATGAAATTTTTCCACCCCTGTTAGATCTAAAAAAATCTTTAGTTGGAAAAATCTCAGGGGGTGAAAGGCGCATGTTATCAATTGGAAGAATGTTAATGGAAGAAGCCAAGCTTTACTTGATTGATGAGCCATCCCTTGGTCTTGCTCCAAAAATATCTGAAAGCGTAATTAAAGCCTTACTTATGGTAGATATTAAAAATAGCGCAATGATTATAGCTGAGCAAAATGTTAGCTTACTTAAAGGAAAAGTTGATCGCATGGTTGGAATGCATGCAGGTCGTTTACGTGGTGATGTGGGTCATATATCTCTTGGTTAGTTATGGATATTAGTTTAATAATTTATGCATTAAATTTAGCAGCTATATATAGCTTAATGGCAATTGGAATTTCTTTGCTTTGGTCTAGTGTAGGAATGATAAATATGGCTCATGGGGCTACGTTTGTCGTGTCTGGTTATTCAACTTTAGTAGCCTCTAGTTGGATAGTTCCAATTATTAAAGCAAGCCTTGCAGGTACAGCCTTTTATACTCCAGTTCTAGTCTTATCTATGACTACAGTAGCACTTCTGTCTGGCGCTATTTTTGGAGCAATTATTTATTTAATTGCCTTTTTACCGCTCCATGATAAACCTAATTTTGCTATCAGAAGTTTAATTGCAACGCTTGCAATTAATATTGCCACTGTGCAATTGTTATTGTGGTGGTTTGGCCCTAGACAAAAAGCTCTTCCTAAATTATTTGGTTTTGGTCGTATAGATTTTCTTGAATTTTCAATAAGATATGATCAAGCAGCTACAATTGTTGGAACATTATTATTGGTAGGTTCTATGCTGCTATGGTTTCGCAATAGTCGCTTAGGTCTTGAAATAAGAGCTATGATGCAAAACCCTGAAGGTGCAGCCTTATCTGGTATATCTATACGAAAGAAAGCTCTTCCAGTCATGATGTTGACTGGAAGTTTAGCAGGAATGGCGGCTATTCTTCTTTCTCAAACTAGTTTCTTAAGTCCTACTGCTGGAGCCTTGCCTCTGATAAAGGGTTTGACGATTGCTTTACTTGGTGGTCTAGGTTCTATCGGAGGTGCAATGCTAGGAGCTCTTCTTATTGGCATTCTTGAAGTAATAACTGGAGAAATTCCCTTTCTCGGCCAAAGATATGTATTACTTGTACAGTTTATTTTTATTGTGACGGTATTAGTAATTCGTCCTAGAGGTTTAGGTGGTCTTTTAGATGAAACACGAAAATGAATAATTTTAAATTAAATACTGATAAACAAATTTCTTTTCAATCTGTAGGTCAGACAAGTAAGGAATATAAAATTCATCCAAAAACTGGCTCTGTTTGGAATAAATTTCGTCTTCCAATGAGTCGACGACACTGGTTAAAATGGCGTACTCACTATAACAAAAAAAATCTTACAAAAGCACGAAGACTAGAAGATAAACGCCCATTGTGGTGGTTCTTATGCCTTATGCCGCTAGGGTTTAGTCTACCTTGGTTGTCAAATTTTGCTTTGAGTGCTGTTGCAATTTTTTGTATTTATGCCTCTATCAATCTTCTTTGGTCACTAACTTTAGGGACTGCTGGCATATTCTCACTTGCAACTATGGCAGTGGTAGGTGTTGCTGGATATGTAGCTGCAGCCGCAAACGTCTATTTAGGTATACCATGGCCTTTTATGTTTGCCATAGGTACTATTGCTGGGCTTATTTTTGGAGGATTTCTAGCTCTACCTTCCTCTCGTCTTGATGGTCTCTATTACGCACTTTTAACTCTTGGCTTAGCTGAAATTTGTCGCGTATTTATAAGTCAAATTCGTGCTTTGACACCAACAAATGGTAGTATAAATGGCGTCTCATCATTCATTCCAGAAGAGTGGTATCTACAACGGCCAGGATTATTATTGGGTGCTATTACGGCATTGGTTCTTTTATTGCTTTCTTTATTAATTTATCGTCTAGTTAATGGAGAAACGCTAGGTAGACAATTACAAGTAGCAAGAGAAGATGAAGAATTTGCTGAAGCTATAGGCATTAATTATCACTCTGCCAGAATAAAGGTATTTTTGATTTCATGCGCTGGTTTGGGCTTTATTGGTGCTTTTTATGCTATGTATTTTCGTTCTATTTCTGTTGGAGTCTTTTCATTAGACCAGCTTATGTTACTTTTCGCAATGATTGTGATTGGTGGAACTGAACGCGCTGAAGGCGCAGTGCTGGGAACCGCGATTGTGATTTTAATTGATCGTGGATTATTCGAATTAGGACCTATGCGCATCGTTATTATTGCTGTTGTGATGATTCTTGTTACGATCTATACTTCCAATGGAATAACAGGTATTCGACAGCAATTTAGAAATTTTCGAAATCGATTTCAAACACAAAAAAGATCTTTAATTACAACAAAAGGAGGTGAAGTTATGCCTGAAGAAGCTATAGATATTAATGACAAACAGCAAATATATTCTCGTCGCTTTGATTTTCGTTTACGAAACCATTTAAAAACTTTAGTGACGGACGATGTTATAGCAGAACACAAGGCCAAACCACTTGGTCAACATTCTGATGCATTGTCTAGGTTATTAAATTATTTTAGACGAACGGACGTATTAGATAAATATGCAATAGAGCAAATTGGATCCTTAAAGGAGGCTAAATATAAAATACTAGCCTTTACAGGAATACCTGGAAAGCCTCCAAGAGTTGTTGATGAGCGAATATATAATAGTAAGAATGATGCCTATCATGCGGTATTTTTAATGCGGATTAATGACCTCTTAGAAAGTTAGGAGTTTGTATGGGAAAAATAAGAATTAATGGATACTGTGACCCCTTAAATGTCAAGTCTGGTGATGAAATTGATTTTATGATTTCAGCGGAGAATACTGAAAAAGTCTCGTCCAAGATTGTAAGGCTAGTGCATGGTGATGAAAACCCTTTAGGGCCAGGATTTATTGAAAATGAATTAGACAGTAATTTTCCTAATAGCTTGAAAGTTGCTAGACAGTTTGCACAAAAAGGCGCATTTGCTAAAGTCAAGGATGATGATAAAGTTTTGTCGTTAAAAGATAGCTTTACTATCTATGCATTTGTTAATCCTAGTAAAGTCAATGGAAAACGTCAATCCATACTTGGTAAATGGAATATTCATAGCAACCAGGGTTATGGTTTAGGAATAAACCCAGACGGTCATTTCGAATTTTGGATGGGTAATGGTTCTAGTATTGATAAGGTAACTTCTGAAGTTTCAATTGTTGAAAAAACTTGGTATTTTCTATGTGTTACATACAATCATAAAAGTAATAATGTTTGCTTGATTCAAAAAGGCAAGGTAAATAGATACAACTCTCATATCGGGCCAGTAGTACCATATGATTATGATTCACATATTTGTGAAACATTTAGACTTAACATTAATCAATGTGAAGCTGATTCTGATTTTATATGGGCAGGTGCGACAGACTACAATGAAGCTCGTAAATTTTTTGTCAGCAATCTGTATAACGGAAAAATAGACCGCTCTGGTATATACAAAACTGAATTAACTAAAGATCAAATAAATCTTTTATTAGATGGAAAATCATTTGACAATAAAAATTTATTGGCTTGTTGGGATACTTCCTTAGGTTATACGGAAGAAGGTATTGGCGATATCATAATAGATACAGGGCCCTATTCATTAGATGCAGTAGGTATAAACCGTCCAGTCAGAGGAATGACTGGTTGGAATTGGTCTGGAAAAGATGATTGCTTTAGATTGGCTCCAGAACAATACGGAGGCATCGTTTTTCATGATGATGTGCTTATTGATTGCAATTGGATTTCCGATAGTAAATGGAAAATTCCCAATAACCTTCCAAGTGGTGTCTATGCATTACGTTTAAATTGCCAAGACGTGGAAGAACATATTCCTTTTTTTGTAGCTCCAAAAAAACCTAAAACCAAAATAGCTGTACTCTTACCTACATTTACTTATCTTGCTTATGCTAATGAACATTTAGTTTTTAAAGCTCCAATTGTTCAAGCTATAACTGCTCATACACCAATATTGATGCCCTCTGATCTAGAAATGCATAAACTAGATGAGTTTGGTCTTTCGACCTATGATCACCATTCTGATGGTTCAGGTTGCTGTTATTCAAGTTGGAGACGACCAATTGCAAATATGCGACCTAAACATAGGCTTTCGGCCATGGGATTTCCATGGGGCTTAGCAGCAGATCTTTCTTTATTATGGTGGTTAGAAAATGAAGGTTATGATTTTGAAGTAATTACAGATCACGACTTACACAAAGATGGACTATCTTTATTAGAATCTTTTAAAGTTGTAATTAATGGCACCCATCCAGAATATTATTCTGAAAAAATGTTAGATGCTACGGAAGATTATTTGAGTTCTGGTGGACGACTTGTTTACCCCGGAGGAAATGGATATTACTGGGTAACTGGAACTAGAGAGGATGAGTCACATTGTATAGAGGTTCGAAAATTAGATACAGGATCAAGAGCTTGGCAGGCTTATGCAGGTGAAGGTTACCTGACCTGCACGGGTGAGCGTTCCGGTTTATGGCGTTCTCGAGGTAGAGCTCCACAAAAAATAGTTGGTATTGGTTTTACTTCTGAAGGAATGGATGAAAGCCAACCTTTTGAAAGAATGCCAGACTCTTTTCATCGAAGAGCAAACTGGATATTTAAAGGAATTGGGGAAAATGAATTAATTGGAGATTTTGGTTTAGGGCTGGATGGTGCAGCAGGTATTGAGATTGATCGTTATGACCTAGCTTTAGGCACTCCACCACATGCATTATTATTAGCATCTTCACATGGCCATTCTGATAACTACCCTCTTGTTTCTGAAGAGATTACCTATGCTTTCCCTGGAAGAGGTGGCACTCAAGATTCTCAAGTTAGAGCTGACATAGTGTTCTTCAACACAGCTCATAATGGAGCATGTTTAAGTATAGGTTCAATTGCATGGAGCTCTGCATTGCCTATAAACAATGGTGATAACAATGTAGGACAATTAATGAGAAATGTTATTGATGCCTTTAGTAGTAAAGGTGAATTACCAGGAAGTAAGTACGATGGAGATGAAAAACTTTGGCGCTAGTTAGCAATTATTATTGTTTTTCTCGATTTATTTATAATTCAGGTTTTCTTCAAGAACGTAGTGCTTAAAAACTTCGCCGCGCTCATTAAAATCAACAAACATATCAAAACTTGCACAACCAGGTGAAAGCAATATTG
>CAYLUE010000058.1:0-8021 GCA_964386795.1 uncultured bacterium | reverse complement strand
CCTGTAGGAAGCGCCGCTTTAGGAGAATCTGATAATTCTAGTTCTAATTCGCTTTTAGAAGGTGGTACTGATCTATTAGTAGAACTTGAAGAAACTGGAATAGATATAGACAGCTTGGTTAATACATCAGCTCTTGATGTTAGATCGAATGAGTCTGAACTTTTAGAGATCTTACTTGAAACAGATACTCAGAACTCTGAAGACTACTCTGATAATTCTAGTTCTAATTCGCTTTTAGAAGGTGGTACTGATCTATTAGTAGAACTTGAAGAAACTGGAATAGATATAGACAGCTTGGTTAATACATCAGCTCTTGATGTTAGATCGAATGAGTCTGAACTTTTAGAGATCTTACTTGAAACAGATACTCAGAACTCTGAAGACTACGACGAAATTAGATCCGATTCTAGCCTGTATTTCCACAGTACAGATTTACTTGAAGAAGAAGATATTCTAATTTCTTTTGATGCAATCTAAGTTTTAGGCCTTTGAAGTTATTCTTAATAGCTTTTTACAAGGGCCTTTTGCTCTTTCTGCTTAGTTCATTTTTGGGTGCATCAAGTAATGCTGAATTTATCCAAGATATATTGCCGCCATCATTTGAAAAGCCTTTTACTATTTCCCTTTCTCATGGTGAGTTTGATGAATCTTTAGATGTGCTTAACTATTCAGATAAACTCACTGGCTCGAAACCAAAATCTGCAGAATTATCTTCTCTGTTTTTATCTTATAAATTTAATAATACCCTTAAGTTAACTAGCCAAATTACAGAATCTTCTGCACAAGTAGAACGACAAACAATTCCTAAGAGTTTAACTACAGATACTGATTCATCTTTCTTTTCTCTAAGCTATGAGCTCTTCTCTAACTCTTATAACATCTATGAAATGGAGTTATTTTTTGAAGAAGAAAATCAGGACCCTTTAACAATTGATTGTTATGAGTTTGGATCTCTAGTAGTGGGTGGATCCTGTCCTGAAGCAAGAATTAGCTTTTTAGATGCCGAGATTTATAAATCCACAGGAGAACTAGTGCATCTACCCGTATTGGTCTTTGAAGGAAACACTGAAGCTTATGGGTTGGTATTTAGAATAAAAGGTTTAAGTTCTAATAATTTTAAAGTTAACCATTCAATAAGCTACAAAAGATCTGAAGTTACTGCTGAATACACTTCAGCTATCTTAAATACTACAGATCCTACACTTAGAGGTGTAAAAATGGGAGGTACTACAACAGGTGAGATGCTTGATCAATTTAAGAATGAATTGCCGCAAACCACTCCTTGGAAAGAGAATGTCTTTAAGTACTCACTTAACAGCACTTTAGGATTAAGTAAGAGGATAGCTTTAGTTTCTAGAATAGGATTTGTCAAAGTTTCAAGAAGTGATTATCAAGAAAACCCTGACAAAGAAGATTATGAAACAAATTACCTATTGGATGTAGGGCTCTTTTACTCTATTACTGACAGATTTACTTTATATAGTAGAGCATCTCTCTCGAGCAATTATTTAGTGGGCTTAAACAGCCTTTCATACAACAGAAGAAGTAATCATCTATTTGACCATCCATACGGACAGCTTTATATTGGTACGCTGATTCAATTCTAAAAACAAATTTTAAAGTGAAAAACTGGAAATATTTAATATTTGCTATCGTTTTAGTTAGCAATTTTTCTTTTACCGAAGAGGTAGAAGAAGATTATTTATCTAGTGCATATATGACACCTCAAGAATATAAACTATTTAGAGAAAGGGTTGGGGTTGCTATAGCTAATCATCCAGAATTTAAATCAGCTCAGCAATTATTAATTGCTGCTTATGCTGATACTAAAATTAGTAAATCTAGCCTACTCCCTCAAATTCAATTTTTGATAGATAGCTCAAATGCTTTAGACAGAAGGTACTCAGATGCTAATAATAATTTAGTGGAAAGGTCTCAATCTGATCATAAAACAAACCTTAGATTGACTGTAAATCAACTTTTATATGATTTTGGAGCTACACGTTACGATATATCTAGAAGTGAATCTCTAGCAAAAGCATCTAGAGCTGACCTGTCTACAACCATCTTGGACCTCTCATTGCGGGCTATACAAACCTACATAGATGTAGCTGCTTATTATAGATTTGAAAAAATAGTAGAAAGCTCATACCAAAGACATGTATCCATAAAAGAAAGAATACAACAAAGAGTTGATAGTGGGTTGGCTGCTGCTAGAGAATTAAGTAGGGCAGAGGCAAGAGAGGCTGAGGCCTTTGCTAAATTAACTTCAGTACAGCAGAGTTTAAGTGCAGCAACTTCTAGATTTCGAGTTTATTTTCCAAATGGACCATTGCCAAAAAAATTACCTTTTTATCCTTATGATTTATCTGAAAGAAGTTTAGATGAAGCAAGAAAGATTATGCTTTTAAAAAATACTCAATTACTTATGTCTAATGAAAAGCTAAATGCCTCTAAATTTAAATCAAAACAAACTAATGCCTCCTCAAGACCTCGTATTAATTTTGAAATTAGAGGACAACAATATGACATAACAGAACAAGACAGAAAGTTGCATTCAGATAATTATGATATTTATTCAGGAGTTAACTTTAGCTATAACCTTTACTCAGGCGGAAGAGAAGCTGCTATGAAAGAACAAGCAGTAGCACAGATGGAAGCTACTAAAAGTGAAAGAGATTCCCTTTTGCAAGAACTCGTAGCTAGCCTAAATGAATCAATAAAAAATTTAAAACTTATTCCGACTAAGTTAGTTGCATATACAAGCTCGTATCAAGCGAATAAGAGATCTCAGTATTTTGCAAATGAACAATTCAAAACTTCCAACGTTTTACTTTTAGACCTCTTGCAAACAGAAAGGGATTATCTAGATGCTTCAGAAGCTATGTTAGAGACTATGCGAAGCTCCGAACTTCAAAAATATTTACATCTAGAAATAACAGGAGAGCTTGGAGAAGCTTTTGAGATAATCTTAAATTAAATATGAAATTAATTGATCACTGGTTTTGGTCTGCTTTTTCTGAGCACAGAAGAATTTATTATCGCGTTTTCCTAGCAGCAGCATTAGTTAACTTTTTTGCTGTAGCAAGCACGATATTTATCATGGTTGTATACGATCGTGTAATACCTAATTCAGCTTACGAATCCCTTTATGCCCTAACAATTGGGATGGCTATCGTGTTGATATTTGATTTTGTACTAAAAATGTTAAGAGCTTATTTTATTGATTATGCTGGAGAATATGTAGATAAACAGATAGGAGACTCAATCTTTGACAGGTTATTGGAAGCACCAACAGCTGTAGTTACAGGGCCAGTTGGTGCAACTGCAAATACTTTTAAAGAGTTTGATCAGGTTAGGGATTTCTTTACTTCTGCCACATTGTCCTTAGTAGTCGACCTGCCTTTTATCTTCTTCTTTATCTTCGTGATTTATCTTATTGCTGGTCCCTTAGCTATTGTTCCCTTAGTTGCAGTTCCAGTAGTTATAGGTGTGGGTTTAGCAATACAGCCTTTTCTATCAAAAGTAAGTGAAGAAGCAGGGACTCATAACCAAGAAAAACAATCTATATTAGTTGAAACAATTAGTGGCATAGAATCAATAAAGGTTTTAGGGGGAGGGGACCTTGTTAAGGATAGATGGAGAGAGTCAGCAACTAAGCAATCTAGCGTTAGTAGAATTTCAAGATCACTAGCTCAGATAGCTGTTAATACAGCCCAATCATCGCAACAAATTTGTTTAGTAGGAATAGTCTTTTATGGTGTATTCCTTGTCTCAGATGGGACTGTCAGTATGGGGGCTATGGTGGCTGCAGTGTTACTCTCTTCTAGAACTTTAGCTCCTTTAGGACAGATTGCGGGTTTAGCAGGAAGAGCTAACAATGCAAGAACTGCTTACCAAAGACTATCTGCTTTTATGGAAGAAACTAAAGAATCTAGTAAATCTAAAAGAGATGAAGGAGCTATAAGAAGATCTAAGTTAGGTGCACTTGAATTTGTAGATGTTAAATATAGATATCCAGATAAAGAAGTAGATACGTTAAGAGATATGAAACTTAAAATTAACGAAGGTGAAAAAGTTGCTATTTTGGGACGAAATGGTTCTGGAAAGAGTACACTTGTTAAGCTCGCTTGCGGTTTATTTACTTCATCAGATGGAATAGTTTCTTACGATGGTATGGATATAAATCAAATCCATAGCGAGGATATATCAAAATTCATAGGTATTGTTTTACAGGATGTTCAACTCTTTTCTGGTTCAGTAAAAGAGAATATTACTATGGGTAGAACTGACATATCCGAAGAAGATATTATAAGGGCAGGAAAAATTTCTGGAGTAGAAGAATTTATAGGAAAAATGCCTGGAGGATACGACCTGATTTTATCTGACAGAGGGATGGGTCTTTCAGGTGGGCAAAGACAGGCTATTGCGATCGCTAGAGCCATAGTATGTAAGCCATCTCAATATATTCTTGATGAACCCACCTCTGCGATGGACATGAACTCAGAACAAGCTTTTATAGCGCAATTTAATCAAACCCTATCAGAATCAACATTGATAGTGGTGTCTCATAGAATGCCTCTTTTAAATCTAGTAACTAGAATCATAGTTATGAATGAAGGACAGGTTGTTGATGACGGTCCAAGAGAAGAAATATTAAACAAACTTAGAACTCAGTAGAACTTTGGTAAATTATTAAGCTATTGATTATGTTAGAGAAATTTAGACAATTATTAGATAAGGTTTTTAAGGCATTATTTATAACCCCTAAACCTGATCTTATTCTGTACATTATTACTGCTTTTGTAATTATATTCTTTATCTGGGCAACAAATTCTGAATTAGAAGAAGTAACAAGAGGCAATGGCAAAGTAATAGCATCAAGTAAAGTTCAAGTGATTTCTAATCTAGAAGGGGGAATAGTAAGAGATATTGCAGTAAGAACTGGCCAAAAAGTATTAAAAGGCGAATTACTGATGAAAATTGATGATACGGAATTCCTCGGTCAACTTAGATCAGCTAAACAACAAAAAGAGTCTCTAGATCGAAATCTTAAATTATTGAATGAAGAAAAAGACATTCTAGAGCCTCTAGTCGAAAGTGGAGTAGAACCCAGAATCCAATTGATCAGACTTATGTCTAGAATTGCTACTGCAGAAGCTGAATTTCAGTCTATAAGAGATCAATTACCTAATTTAGAAGATAAAGTAGTAAGAACATCAGTTTCAGCTCCCATGGATGGTATTGTTAATCAAATTTTAATAAATACTGCAGGTGGTGTAGCTCAACCTGGTAGTCCATTATTAGAAATGATTCCTCTAGATGATGAACTTATTTTAGAAGTAGAAATTGCTCCTACGGACATTGCATTCGTTATAAAAGATCAAAGAGCTATAGTTCAGCTTAGTGCATTTGATTTCGCAGTATATGGAAGCTTAGAAGGAAAAGTATTAAATGTAAGTGCTGATACTGTAACAAAAGAAGATGGCAGTACCTGGTATATGTGCTTAGTTAGTATCCCCGCAGATGGAATTACATCTATGTCTAGAAAACTAGAAATACTTCCAGGAATGCAAGCAACAGTAAACATAGTTAGTGGAAGTAAAACAATTCTTCAATATTTACTACAACCTTTCACTAATATAAAAAATAAAGCCTTTAGAGAAAGATAAAATGTCCTTTGACCGAGAAATAATTATCTTAGTCGTACAAGTTATTGCCTCACTTGGAGTAGTAGTCTCGGTTGTATATTTAGGTATTCAAATCCATCAACAAAATGTAATTACTAAAGCACAATTTGGGCATTCATTGACGCAGAGACTTTACGATAGGTATTTCCAAACATCAAAAGATAATGAATATGCTGAATTTATGGCCAAGGACTGGAACTCTGATCATTTAACACCCTCCGAGTCTTGGAGAATACAAATGGCAATTCTTACTTATCTAGTAGACATTTTTGATGTATATGACAAGGTGAATGCTGGACTTGTGGATAAAAGCCATTTAGATACAAGAATGAGAACACTAAAATTGGGAGTAATGAAAACTGCGAACGCCAAATTAGTTTGGAGTGGATGGAAGAAAAATAGAAGTGAAGAATTTGTTCAATGGTTTGAAGATGAAATTTATTCTGATGAAGATCAAAATAAATTTACAAGAGAAGAAATAGAAAAATTGGGCAAACTAAATACTATTAGGTAGCTAAATACTTTCTTATTTTGTACGTTTAGATTATAGATTTAATTAGATAGAAAGGGTTTATATTATGAAAAAAATCTACATATCTTTATTTTCTTTGTTCATTTTATGGGGATGCTCAGATAATAATGAATCAAATATTGAATTATTTGCTAGCGGAGCAAAAATTTCAGGTGTCAATGGAATACATTTTGGTCCAGACGGCTATTTGTACGCAGCTTCAGTTATTGGTTCAGATATATCAGTTGTTGATACCGAGACTAAAACAATACTTAAGAGGTATGGACCAGAACAGGGCGTTTTTGGTCCAGATGACGTTGCATTTAATGATAAGGGAGAGTTTTATTGGACCACCATCTTAACGGGTGAAGTGGCTGGTTTTAATTCGCAAGGAGAAAAAGTTATTGCAGCTAATCTTGGACCTGGAGTTAATCCTATAACCTTCTCTGATGATGGAAGATTATTTGTTGCTCAATGCTTTTATGATGATGGTTTATTTGAAGTAGATCCTCAAGGAATAGAACAGCCTAGAAGCATAAAAGAAGAATTAGGGCCTTACTGTGGTTTAAATGGAATGGATTGGGGTCCAGATGGAAGACTATATGGACCAAGATGGTTCAAAAATGAAGTTGTGAGCTTAGACGTAGATACTGGAGAAATGCGTTTAGAAGCGAAAGGTTTGAATGTTCCAGCTGCAGTTAAGTTTGATTCAAATGGAGTGTTACATATATTGGACACTGCAGACGGAAAGGTATTAAAGGTCGTAGATGGGAAATTAATAACCGTAGCTAATTTACTGACAGGTTTAGATAACTTCGCTTTTAATGATAAAGATGAAATTTTTGTTTCAAGTTACGCTGACGGTTCAATTTTAAAAATTAATGGAGACGAGATTGAAGAAATACTTCCTGGTGGTATCTCGCATCCAGGAGGCTTGGCTGTTTATAAAAATACTCTTGTTGTTGCTGACATTCAATCTGTAAGATCTTTCAATATAAACAATCAAAATCAAGACTGGGTTTTAAGGAATATATTTAGATCGTCACCACTAGGAGCTAATACTTCTGCTGCAATTCTAGATGATCACATCCTTCTAACAAGCTGGGTAGATAATACCGTTAAGATTCTTAATCCAGAAAGTGGCAAAATAATTAAAAGTTTTGAAGGATTAAATATACCAGTATCTGCTGCAAAGTTTAATGATTCTTATGTAGTTGCTTTACATGGAAATTCTTCTATTTCTGTACTTAAAGATGATGGTAGCCTTGATATTTTATCTGATGATTTCGATTCTCCTACTCATGTCATTCCTTACAAGAATGGACTTCTTGTTTCTGATAGAGATAGAGGTGAAGTTATAGAGGTTTCCTCATCTGGAGATACAAATACTTTAATTTCTGGTCTCAATTCTCCAGAAGGAATTGCTTTTATTGATGACGCTCTGTTTGTGTATGAAGGAGATACTGGCGAAATTAAATCTATTGTAAATAACCAAATATCTGTAATTGCTAAATTAAGCGCTGGCAGCCCAGCTGCTTCTCCAATGCAACCTCCTTCAATGGTATTTAACGGTTTAGTTGCTCATGAAGGTTATCTATATGCTACTGATGAAATGAAGAGATCTGTTTTTAAAATTCTTCCGTGAAGAAATCTTTATTTCTTTTATTTATATTCTTATTTTCCATGCCGCAATTTGGAGAAGGGCAGACATCAAAGTTAAATGAAATAGATCTTTGGTGGGAAGGGCACGGCAATAGTGCTAATTCTCCTGTTTTGATGATTATGGGTTTAAATTCAAATTTAAAACGTTGGCCACCGGA